>NZ_JAEKJV010000009.1:0-220009 GCF_017309175.1 Salipiger bermudensis
TGAACAGCGAGCCCGTCACCTGATCTGATCCACGCATCCCACACTCCGTCGCCATCGTAGTGGTTACGGTGAATCATGTTCCACGTCAGGCGTCGAGGCGAGAGTTTTTCAGCAGCCTGTTAACCGGTGAAACGGCTCTTTCGCATGTGCCTGCTCCTTCAAAGTTGGCGCAGACTCTACATCACGGTGAGGGATTTCGCGCGGGGCAGGCCACAGTCCCGTCCTGGAACAGTCCGGGGGCCGAAAAGCGAAAGGGGGGCCGAGGCCCCCCTTGTCGTTTCGTTCAGATCTCGCGGATCAGCCGCCGAAATCGTCGAGCATGATGTCTTCGCGATCAACGCCAAGATCGAGCAGCATGTTGATCACCGACTGGTTCATGATCGGCGGGCCGCACATGTAGAACTCGCAATCCTCGGGGTTCGGGTGGTTCTTCAGATACTCCTCGTAGAGCACGTTGTGGATGAAGCCGGTGTAGCCCTTCCACTCGTCCTCGGGGAGCGCATCCGAGAGCGCCACGTGCCACTCGAAGTTCGAGAACTCCGCCGCCAGCGCATCGAAATCCTCGACGAAGAACATCTCGCGCTTGGAGCGGGCGCCGTACCAGAAGGTGATCTTCCGGTCGCGGTTCTCGAGCCGCTTGAGCTGGTCGAAGATGTGGCTGCGCATCGGCGCCATGCCCGCGCCGCCGCCGATGAAGACCATTTCCTTCTGGGTGTCGCGGGCGAAGAACTCGCCGAACGGGCCGGAAATGGTGACCTTGTCGCCGGGCTTGAGGTTGAAGATGTAGGACGACATCTGCCCCGGCGGGATGCCTGTGGATCCCGGAGGCGGCGAGGCGACGCGGACGTTGAGCATGATCAGGCCCTTCTCGTCCGGGTAGTTCGCCATCGAGTAGGCGCGCTCGATCGGCTCGTCGACGGTCGATTCATACTGCCAAAGATTGAACTTGTCCCAATCCGGGCGGTACTCCTCGGCGATGTCGAACTCCTTGTAGGAGAGCTTGTGCGCGGGCGCCTCGATCTGGATGTAGCCGCCGGCGCGGAAGTTGACGTCCTCGCCCTCCGGAAGCTCCAGCACGAGGTTCTTGATGAAGGTCGCGACGTTGTCGTTGGAGCGCACGGTGCACTCCCACTTCTTGACGCCGAAGACCTCTTCGGGAACCTCGATATCCATGTCCTGCTTGACCGCCACCTGGCAGGACAGGCGGTCGCCGCAGGCGGCCTCGCGCTTGGTGATGTGCGACTCCTCGGTCGGCAGGATCGAGCCGCCGCCGGAATGGATGCGCACGCGGCATTGCGCGCAGGTGCCGCCGCCGCCGCAGGCGGAGGGGACGAAGAGCTTCTGGGCCGCCAGCGTCTGCAGCAGCTTGCCGCCCGCCGGGACCGAGATGGTCTTTTCGTTGTTGATGGTGATGTTGACGTTGCCCGACGACACCAGGCGCGACCGCGCGGCCATGATGATGGTCACCAGCGCGACCACGATCAGGGTGAAGAGAACGACGCCGAGGCTGAAAGTAAGCATAGTGGTTCTGTCCTCCGCCTCAGAGATTCACGCCGCTGAAGGACATGAAGGCCAGTGCCATCAGTCCCGCGGAGATGAAGGTGATGCCAAGCCCCTGAAGGCCGTCCGGGATGTCGGAGTATTTCAGCTTCTCGCGCACACCGGCCATGGCGGTGATCGCCAGCGCCCAGCCGAAGCCCGACGAGGCGCCGTAGGTCAGGGCCTCGGGGAAGTCGTAGGCGCGCTCCACCATGAACAGCGAGCCGCCCAGGATGGCGCAGTTCACCGTGATCAGCGGCAGGAACACACCCAGCGCGTTGTAGAGCGGCGGGAAATACTTATCGAGCACCATCTCGAGGATCTGCACCAGCGCGGCGATGACCCCGATATAGGAGATCAGGCCGAGGAAGGTGAGGTCCACGTCCGGGAAACCTGCCCAGGCCAGCGCACCGGGCGCCAGCAGGTAGTTCAGGATCAGGTTGTTGGCGGGCACGGTGATGGTCTGCACGATCATCACCGAGATGCCGAGACCCATCGCGGTCGAGATCTTCTTCGACACGGCGATGAAGGTACACATGCCGAGGAAGAAGGACAGCGCCAGGTTCTCGACGAAGATCGCCTTTACGGCGAGAGAGACGAGACCTTCCATCAGTGCGCCTCCACGGTCTGGATCTTGAATTCACGCTCTTCGACCTGCTTCGGCTTCCACGAGCGGATCGCCCAGATCAGGAGGCCGATGATGAAGAACGCCGAGGGCGGCAGCAGCAGCATGCCGTTGGGCACGTACCAGCCGCCGTTGTTGACGGTTTCGAAGATGGTGATGCCGAACAGCGAGCCGGCCCCGAAAAGTTCGCGGATGAAGCCCACGAGCATCAGGATCAGGCCGTAGCCCAGCCCGTTGCCGACGCCGTCGATGAAGCTTGCCACCGGCGGGTTGCTCATGGCGAAGGCCTCGGCGCGGCCCATCACGATGCAGTTGGTGATGATCAGGCCGACAAAGACCGACAGGGTCTTGGAGATCTCGTAGGCATAGGCCTTGAGCACCTGGTCGACGAGGATCACGAGGCTGGCGATGATCACCATCTGCACGATGATCCGGATCGAGCTCGGGATCTGGTTGCGCAGCATCGAGATGAACAGCGACGAGAAACCCGTCACCAGCGTCACCGCGATGGCCATCACGAAAGCCACGCTCAGCGACGAGGTCACCGCGAGGGCCGAGCAGATGCCCAGGACCTGCAGCGTGATCGGGTTGTTGTCGATCAGCGGATCGACAAGTTGCGATTTGCGTGTCTGAGCCATCAGATGTCTCCTGCCTTAAGCCGCTCGAGGAACGGGCCGTAGCCCTGCTCACCCATCCAGAAGCGGACAAGGTTGTGAACCCCGCGCGAGGTCAGGGTCGCCCCCGCCAGCGCGTCGATGTAGAATTCCTGGCCGGCCGGGGGCGGCGCCTTGGCGACAGTGATCTGCAGATCGCCATCGTCGTCGCGCAGCTTCTTGCCGTTCCACAGTGCCTTCCAGCGCGGGTTGTCGACCTCGGCGCCGAGGCCCGGGGTCTCGCCGTGCTGGTAGAACTGCAGGCCGAAGATGTCATTGCCGTTCTCTTCCAGCGCGATGAAGCCGTAAAGCGTCGACCACAGGCCGTAGCCCTCGATCGGCAGGATCACCTTGTCGATGCCGCCGTCCTCGGTGCGCAGGATATAGACCATGCGATAGGCCTGCATCGAGCCGCCGAGACCCGCCGGGTCCTCGTCGAGCGCGCGGATGATCGCCGGGTCGCCGGTGGCAGCCAGCTCGTCGAACGTGTCGATCTCGAACTGGTCGGTGAACTCGCCGGTCGACAGGTCGACGACGTGCGGTTCCATCGCCTCGAAAGCTTCGGCGACGCTCACGTTCGGGTCGTAGACGCCGGCCACCTGAAGCACGTTCGACTGCTTGTCACGCAGCGCGTTGGCCTGCTGCACCGGGCGCAGCGACACCGCTGCCGCCGACACTACCATCGAGGCCACGAGGCAGAGCGTCACCGCAACGAACACGGTCTTCGGGACCGAGTCATTGGGCATGTCGAGGAAACGACGGATGAGGCCTTTTTTCTCATTCGCGTCAGGCATTGCGCTTGGCCCTCCGTTTGATGTTGGCCTGAACGACGAAGTAGTCGATCAGCGGCGCAAAGACGTTGCCGAAAAGGATCGCGAGCATCATGCCTTCCGGGAAGGCCGGGTTCACGACACGGATCATCACCACCATGAAACCGATCAGCGCGCCGTAGATCCAGCGCCCGGCATTGGTGTGGCTGGCCGAGACCGGCTCGGTCACCATGAAGACGAGGCCGAAGGCGTAGCCGCCGACCACGAGGTGCCAGTACCACGGCATCGCGAACATCGGGTTGCTGTCGGAGCCGATGAGGTTGAGCAGCGTGGAGAACGCGATCATGCCGAGCAGACAGCCGGCGACGAGACGCCAGTTGGCGATCTTTGTCACCAGCAGGAAGGCGAGGCCGATCAGGCAGGCGATGGTCGAGGTCTCGCCGAGGCAGCCCTGGATCGTGCCGATGAAGGCGTCCATCCAGGTGATGCCGCGCTCGGGCAGGGCGGCAAAGCCGTCGCTGGCGCTGACCGAGAGCGCGGTGGCGCCGGAGAAGCCGTCGACCGGCGTCCAGACCGTGTCGCCCGACATCTGCGCCGGGTAGGCGAAGTAGAGGAAGGCACGACCCACAAGTGCGGGGTTGAGAAAGTTCTTGCCGGTGCCGCCGAAGACTTCCTTGCCGATCACCACGCCGAAGATGATGCCAAGCGCGACCTGCCACAGCGGGGTCGAGGCCGGCAGGATCAGGGTGTAGAGCATCGAGCTGACGAGGAAGCCTTCGTTCACCTCGTGGCCGCGCACCACGGCGAAGACCACCTCGAAGATGCCCCCCGCAACCAGCGTGACGATGTAGATCGGCAGGAAATACAACAGCCCGTGCAGCATGTTGGCCAGCGGGTTCGCCGGGTTGAAGCCGATCCCCAGCGTCTCGATGATCCAGGCACGCCAGCCCGAAGCGCCATACTCGGCGATCGCGAGGTTGGTCTGCAGGCCGGTGTTGTAGAGGCCGAACAGGATGCACGGGATCGTCGCCAGCACCACGTAGGTCATGATCCGCTTCATATCGATGTAGGAGCGGGCATGAGGCGCGACGGTGGTCACCGTCTTGGGCGTGTAGACGAGACTCTCCACCATCTCGTAGATGGAGTAGTATTTCTCGAACCTGCCGCCCTTGTGGAAGGCCGGCTCGATCCGGTCGAAGAGATTGCGAAGACCCACGGCCTTACCCCTCCTTCTCGATCTTGGTGAGGCTGTCGCGCAGGGCGAGGCCATATTCATACTTGGCCGGGCAGGCGAAGCCGCAGAGCGCGAGGTCTTCCTCGTCCAGCTCCATCGCCCCGAGCGCCTGTGCCGTGTCGGTGTCCATCACCAGCAGCGCGCGCAGCAACTGCGTCGGCAGGAAGTCCTGCGGCATCAGTTCTTCGAAGGTGCCCAGCGGCACCATGGCACGGCGGCCACCGTTGAGGTTCGAGGTCAGCGCGTAGAGCTTCTTGCTGAAGGCCGAACCCAGAACCGGCTGGTAGGCATACTTGGACGGCATCGGAAGGATCCAGCCGAGCGTGTTCTGCTCGCGGTCTTCCTTGATCAGCGTGATCTGGCGCGCGTAGCGGCCGAGATAGCAGGTCGGGCCGTCGCCCATGCGGCCGCTCAGGATCGAGCCCGAGATCACCCTCACCGGCAGCTTGGTCTGCAGGTCGTCATGGCAGAGATCGGCCATCGAGGCGCCGGCGATGGTGCGCACCAGACGCGGCTTGCGGCAGAGCGGGCCCGAGAGCGCGATGGTGCGCGACATGTCGAGCGTGCCGGTGTCGAGCAGTTTCCCGATCGCGATGACGTCGTGGTAGCCGATGCTCCAGACCGTCTTGCTGGCCGAAGGCGGCTCGAGGAAGTGCATGTGCGTGCCGGCAAGGCCCGCTGGGTGCGGCCCGGAGAAGCCCGCGACGTAGACGCCCGGCATGCCGCCGCCCGGAACGTCGCTGTCCGCGTCCTGGCACAGGTAGACATGTCCCTCGGTCAGCAGGGTCATCGCCTGCAGGCCGTGGGTGAAGGCCTTGGTCTCCTCGGCGATGATCGCTGCCGCGTCGCCGCTCAGCGGCTCGCTGTCCATCGCGGTGACGTAGATCGCCGCGGGACGGGTCTCGGGGTCGGGGACCTTGGAATAGGGACGGGTGCGGAACGAGGTCCAGAGACCGGCGGCGCACAGCCGCTCCACCACGCCATCGGGCGTGTGCGGATCGCCGACACCGGAGAAATCCACCGGTTCGGCGGCGCTCTGGTCGATCTCGATCTCGACGCTGACCAGCTTGCGGCGAGCGCCGCGGTTGATCGCCTTGATTCGTCCGGAAACCGGGGAGGTGACCTGAACCGTGGGCGTGTCCTTATGCGCCAGAATGGGCGCACCGGCGGCCACGAGATCGCCTTCCTGGACCGCCAGTCGCGGCTTCAGACCGATGTAATCGTCTCCGAGGATGGCGACTGTTCGGACCGTGGGGGCGTCTTGGATCCCCCCTTCGGGTGCCCCCAGTACCGGGACATCCAGACCTTTCTTTAACGTATATCGCTGCACGTTGTTTCGTCCTGTCCATTTTTGCCGGTCTTATGCGCTCCCGTGTCGGATTTTGGAAGTTCTTCAGAGGCGATTCTCCAATTTATTGTTGAACTGCCCCGGAAACTCGCTCAGAAGCCCATCATCTCATCGTCGTACATGAAGCAGCCTTCAGCGGAGATATCCCCGTGACCAAGCCCCTCCTCCTTTCTCGCCGTAGCCTCCTTGCAATGCCTCTCGCCCTGGCAGCCTGCAAGAAGGGATGGTCGATCCTCGAACTGACCGGGCTGACCATGGGAACCAGCTATTCCATCGTGGCGGTCGATCATTCGCGCCAGATCGACAAGGCCGAGCTCAAGGCTGCCGTCGAGGCGAAACTTGCCACGGTGAACACCCAGATGTCCAACTGGGATAGCGGCTCCGAGATCTCGCGCTTCAACGCCACCGGCTCGACCGACAGCTTCGGCGTCTCGCACGAGCTGGCCCACGTGATGCAGGCCGCACAGGACGTGAACGCTGCCAGCGATGGCCGCTTCGACGTCACCGTCGGACCGCTGATCGATCTCTGGGGCTTCGGCGCCAACGGCACCCGCAACGACGAGCCCGGCGCGCACGAGATCGCTGATGCGCTGGCCTGCTGCGGTCAGAGCGAGTCGATCCGCGTGGGCAACGGCGCGCTGCAGAAGCTGCGCCCCGAGGCCGAGGTCTATCTTTCGGCCATCGGCAAGGGCTTCGGCGTTGACCAGGTCGCCAGCGCGCTCAAGGATTTCGGTCTCACTGACTACATGGTCGAAATCGGTGGCGATCTCTACACCGCCGGCAAGAACCCCGATGGCCAGCCCTGGCAGATCGGCATCGAGTCGCCGGAAGCCTTCGATCGCGGCGTGATGAAGGTCGTGGGCCTGTCGGATCACGGCATGGCGACCTCGGGCGACTACCGCAACTTCTTCGAGAAGGATGGCAAGCGCTACTCGCACATCATCGATGCCACCACCGGCCGTCCGGTCACCCACGCCACCGCCTCGGTGACCGTGCTGACCGATAACGCCATGCTGGCCGATGCCTGGGCCACGGCGCTGCTGGTGCTGGGCACCGAGCGCGGCCTCGAGATCGCAAATGATCGTGAGATGGCGGTTCTCTTCGTTGATCGCGCCGGCAAGGCGGGCGACAAAGGGTTCACCACCACGGCCAGCACGCGCTTCGAGGCGCTGCAGGCCTGAGCCTGAAGGCGGCCTGCGGGCCGCCGCCTTGGCGCTGATATTGGCGCCTTTGATACAAGAAAGGGTCGGTCCGACGTGTCGACGTTCCTTCTCGCCTTTGGTCTCCTGATGATCGTCATGCTGGGCATGGCGCTCGGTGTCATCCTCAACGGACGCACCATCAAGGGGAGCTGCGGCGGCCTGAACGCGATTGCCGACGCGGATCACTGCGTGGTCTGCAAACAGGAGATCGACCCCGACAGCCCGCTGCGCGACCGGCTGCACTGCCCCAAGGCGCGTAAGATGCTCGAAGAGATGGAGCGCGAGCGGGCCTGAGTCTTCAGGACGACTGCACAGGGCCTCCGGAACCATCGGAGCCCACGGGACCATCGGATGCCCTCGCACGCTGCTGCGAGGGTTTTTTATGTCCGGAGCTCGCGTGCCCCGCAGACCGGCGACACCGGGTCTTGCGCGAAGCCCCGTCAGGGGGCCTGCGAGACCTCAGCCCTCCGACATCGGCAGCAGACCGAGCGCCAGAAGCAGCACCGCAGCCACGGTTCCGAACAGCCAGAGCTGCCAGCGCGGGCCTTCGGTTTTCCAGACCGTCCGGTAGCGATAGCCCGCGAGACAGGCGATCACGAACAGTGCTGTGGCGCTGGCGGGCGTGAGCGTGAGCTCGGGCAATCTGCAACCTCTCTGAAACAAGCGCGTTTACAGATCAGCTGATTGCACTAACCTGAAACAGGATCAAGGGAGGTCACGCCATGCCTGCATCATACCAACCCCACACCGTCGGCGACGACGATCAAGAACGGACCATGAGCCAAACCGTCGACACGAACCTGTCCGCCGCAGAGGCGACGGTACGCCACGTGCTCGACGACAAGGGCGACGAGGTGGTCTGGATCCAGCCGCAGGAGACCATCGGCAAGGCTGTCGAAGTCCTGCGTGACAAGCGCATCGGCGCGATTCTCGTGAAGGACCCGCAGGGCGCGCTGGTCGGGATTCTGTCGGAGCGCGATATCGTGCGCCGCCTCGCCGATACGCCGGGCCGCACCCTGCCGCAGCGGGTTGAAGAGCTGATGACCCCCGAGGTCGAGACCTGCAGCCCCGACGAATCGCTCGTGGTGGTGCTGCGGCGCATGAATGACGGCCGGTTCCGCCACATGCCGGTGATGGAAGAGGGCACGCTGGTCGGCCTGATCTCGATCGGCGACGTGGTGAATTACCGTCTGACCGCGCTGGAATACGAAGCCCTCAAGCTCAAGCAACTGATCGTCGGCTGACAGCGGGCTCCGCAGCCTGTTTCATGAGCATTTGCATCCCGGTTCCGCAGCTTTCGGGGTCGGGATTTTTGCTGCGACGCAGCAAGAATGCGAAATCGAAATTTGCAAGCCGAACCGGAAAGATGCGGCATTGTGTCACGATAAATCCGTGTTACCGTTCCTCTCAGGGAGGAACTCAACATGATGCTTTTTATCGTCGGCCTCGGAATCGGCCTTCTGATTGCGACACCGTTCATCGCGCTTGTGCTCGGAGCGGGGGTCCTGACGCGCGACACGGTGACTGATCTGGCCGAGATCGAAAGCGATCCGTATCCGCTGAACGTCGTCTCGTTTCCGCCGAGCCGCGCCTGACCGCAGCCTTTGCCGGACCGGAACAAGGCCCGCGCGACCTGACGGTCGGGCGGGCCTTTTGCCTGTCTCGCTGCCATCGACTCGCAAAAAAGGCAGCGCCCCGCCCAAGACAAGCGCAGGCGAGTCAGAAATCGTCATCCGCTACGCCTAAAAAACAATCATCGCGGTAGCGCCTTTTGGCGGCATCCTCTCTGGCAGGTCTTGACATTTCGCCGTATAGATCGCCCAGAATACCTGATAAATTCGCTCTATTATTGGCATGTCTCGGCGGGGTCTTGAGGGTGCAGCACTACGCGGAAGAGTCCGGAGAGGCGCTCAGCATCTCGCTGCTGGGGGAGCTTCGCGTGTTTCGTGCCGGAGAAGAGTTGCCTCTGCCGGCGTCGCGCAAAGCGCGGGCGCTTCTGGCCTTTCTGATCGCGACGGGCCGGCCGCACCGGCGCGAGCGTCTGTGCGAGCTGTTCTGGGATCTGCCCGACGACCCTCGTGCCGCGCTGCGCTGGTCGCTGACCAAGCTGCGCAAGGTGATCGACGATCCCGACCGGCCGCGCATCGTGGCCGACCGGGAACGTGTCGCGGTCGATACCGAAGGGCTGCGGCTCGACCTCCGCGCCATGCGAGAGGACGTTGCGTCCGGTCTCGACGCGCTGCCGCTCGACGCGCTCGAGGCCATGGCCCGTCGTCTCGACGAGGTCCTGCTCGACGGGCTCGACGGGGCCGGGGGAGAGGCCTTTGCCGACTGGCTCAGCGCCGAGCGCGCCGATGCCGAGGGGTTGCGCATCGAGGTTCTGCGCCACCTTGCCAGCCATCCCGCCAACCCGCCCGCCATTGCCGAGAAATGGCGCCGTCTCTGGCACGCCGCCAATCCTTCGGCCGCGCGCGAAACGCCTGACCCGGCCCCCCAGCGCGAAACCGTTCCGCAGTCCGGACAGCCGCCGCGCATCGCGAGCGGTCTTCGGGCGCAGAAGATCGGCTTTTGCGACGTGGCCGATGGCACCACCATCGCCTATGCCACGGTGGGCAGCGGCCTGCCGTTCCTGAAGGCGGCGAACTGGCTGACGCATCTGGAGTTCGACTGGACCAGCCCGATCTGGGGCGAGTGCTTTGCCGACATCGCGCACGAGCGCAGCTTCATCCGCTATGACGAGCGCGGCTGCGGCCTGTCGGACTGGGATACCGACGACCTCAGCTTCGACGCCTTCGTGGAGGATCTCGAGGCGGTTGCCGACCGGCTGGAACTCGAGCGCTTCCCCTTGCTGGGCATCTCGCAGGGCGCGGCGGTGTCGATCGAATACGCCGCACGCCACCCCGAGCGGGTCTCGGGGCTGATCCTCTTCGGCGGCTATGCTGCCGGCTGGCGCCACACCACCACCGACGACGAGAAGGCCCGGCGCGAGGCGGTGCGCGATCTGACACGGGTTGGCTGGGGCACCGACAACCCGGCCTACCGGCACATCTTTTCGCAGACCTTCATGCCCGGCGTCTCGCCCGACGAACTGGCATGGTTCGACGAATTCCAGCGCCTCACCACCTCGCCCGAGAACGCCGCCCGCTTCCAGGATGCGTTCGGCGATATCGACGTGCGTCACCGGCTGGGCGACGTGAAGGCCCCCACGCTGGTGCTGCACTCGACCGGAGACCAGCGCATCCCGGTGAGCGACGGGCGCTACATCGCGCGGGCGATCCCCGGAGCGCAATTCGTGCCGCTCGACAGCCGCAACCACGTGCTGGTGGGCTATGAGCCCGCTTGGCAGACCTGCATGGAGGCGATCCGCGAGTTCCTGAAGGAACACGACATCTAGGCCGCGACCACGCCTTTCGGCCGTCCGACCGGCCTGCGCTGAACCTTTCGCGCCACACGGGGCACCTACGGGCATCACCCGTCCCCTGTCTCAGAGAGGTTCGCCCCATGCGCTTCTTCGGTGCCCTGCTGATCGCCCTCGCCATAGCCGCCGCGCCGTTCTCATGGCGCTATGCCCAGACCCTGATCCCCGCGCCCGAGCCCGATGCGCCCCGTGGGCCGGCCCCAGCCACTGCCGAGGCCGCGCCTGCGGCGCTCGAGGAAGAGGTGGCGTTCCTGTCGGATCAGCTCGCTCGGCTGAGCCAGAGGGTCGATGCGCTCGACAGCCGCACCTCGCTGAACCTCGCCAGCGTGGCGCGTCCGCTCGAACCACGGGCAGAGAGTCCCGAAGCCACGGATTCGCTCAAGGATGCCTTCGCGCAGGTGGTGCTGATCGCCGACCGGCGCTCGGCCAATGACGGGCTCAGCCATGCCACGCCCTCTTTCCTGCGCGAGCTGATCGGCCTGCCGCGCCCGGATCTGACGGACAATTGCCAGCCCGCCACCAATCCCAGGCTGCGCGACCTGCTCTCGACCGAGGATGTCGGCCCGATCCGGGCGACGCTGGTGCGCCCGGCGCTGGTCTCGATCCGGCAGGTGTTTGCCAATGTGCAGGTCTTCGAGCCCGAGCTCTACGACCGCATCAAGACCGCCGGCTCGCTCTGCGTGCGCCGTATCCGGGGGGCGCAGAGCGCGGCCTCGGCCCATGCCTACGGGCTGGCGGTCGACATCAACATCGACGGCGTGCTCGACAGCCTCGCCGACGGCAAGACCCAGCTCGGGCTCATCCTGCTGGCGGATTTCTTCAAGAAGGAGGGCTGGATCTGGGGAGCAGGTTTCGGGCGCGAGGATTCGATGCATTTCGAGGTCAGCCGCGACAAGCTCGAGCAGTGGCGGCGGCTGGGCGAGATCTGAGCGCAACTCGCCGAGTTTCTGCAAGACCGGGCCCACCTTTCGTCAAGGCGGGCCCGGTCTCGTCGCGTGGAGTGACGCCGACCTCGATCAGCAGGGGCAGAGCGAGCACATGTCGAACGGCTCCATGTCGAGCGCCATCTGCAGCGAGCCTTGCAGCGCCAGCGCCACGTTGAGGAAGGGCGCGATGGCAAGCCGCGGCGGCGAGAACGAGGCCAGCCCAGCCAGGGCGGTGCTGCTCGCCGCCGACTCGCCGAGCTTCAGGTCCTCGAAACTGGGCAGCATCGCCAGCTTGTTGGCCAGCGTCAGCGCGCCGAGCGGCAACCCCATCTTGAAGCTCGCCCAGAGCCGCAGCATCGCCTGGATGCGCGACAGCGTGTTGGGCGAGAACCCGTCGGGGCCGAAGGCCTCCTCGATGGTGGCCAGCGCCTCGAGCACCATGGCGAGCTTTTGCAGCAGCGGCATCGGGATGATCAGGCTCGGCGGCGTCAGGCTGGCGAGCCCGTGCAGCCGGTTCTGCAGCCCAGAGATCGAGCCCGGTTCGCCCAGCGGCGGCAGGTCGAAGGCCGCGTTCATCGCCAGGATCTGCGGCAGTCCGCCCATCAGCTGCGCCATGCGGAATTGGGGGCGCGTCAGGGCGAGGCTGAAGCTGTCGAAATAGGGGGTGGGGGGCGGCTCCATCGCATGGAAGGGGTCAAGCCCCATCTCGCGCAGGTCGATCACCAACCGGGCCACGATGGAATAGGCAATCAGTGGCTGGATCTTGAGCTGGGTGAGCCAGCCGAGCCGGGGCCAGACATTGCGGGTGATGCTCTCGCCCGCTTGCTGCATCTGCAGCTCGAGTTGCGGCAGGTCGTCGATGGCGAAGGTGCCGGTCATCAGCGACAGCATCATCGCGATATTGGCCAGCCCGCCGCCGCCCATGTCGAGATTGGGCATCACCATCGGATCGAGCGTGGCGGCGATCTGCAGGTCGAGCCGGTTCTCCGGGTCGAGTGCCGGCAGCGCCGCGGCCAGCTTCAGCGACAGCGGGATCGGTGGCAGGATCGGGATCGCGCCGACCTGAAAGCGGTTGCGGGCGGCGCTGGCGGGGATCTCGCAGAAACACGGCATGGCTCAGGCCTCCACCACGATCAGCGACACGTTGTCGGCGGCGCCGCCATCGAGCGCGGTCTGCATCAGGGTCTCGCCGGCACACTCGAGCGGCACGCCGTCGACCTGCTGGCGCAGGGTCTCGGCGCGGGCGTATTTGGTCAGCCCGTCCGAGCACAGCAGGAAGCGGTCGCCGGGCCGAACCTCGCCGCGGCGCTTGTCGATCTCGAGCGTCTCGCCCACGCCCACGGCGCGGGTGATCTGGTTGGCATGGGGGTGATGCTCGGCCTCGTCCCAGTCAAGATAGCCCTGCTCGACCAGCTCGCCCACGACCGAGTGATCGGCGCTGATCATCTCGATCTGGCCGTCGCGCACGCGGTAGAGCCGGCTGTCCCCGGCCCAGAGGCACATGAAATGGCCCTCGGCGATCACCAGAAGCACCACGGTCGCGCCGATGGTGCCCTGACCGAGCCGGTCCCCCTCGGCGCGGATCCCGGCATGGGCGCGCTGCAAAGCATCTCGGGCGGCGCGGGGGATCTGCGCCGGGGGAAGATCGGCGGGCAGCGCTTCGAGCATGGCGATCACGGTGCGGCTGGCAAAGTCGCCGGCGGCGTGGCCGCCCATGCCGTCCGAGACGACCCAGAGACCAAGCTCGGGGCGGGCGAGAATGGCATCCTCGTTGATCTTGCGCACATGGCCGGTGTGGGTCATCGCGCAATGGGGCAGGGCCGGGGCCTCGGTGGTTCTGGTCATCTCTCGGCCCTTTCTGGCGTGGTACTTTGCAAGGCGCGACGTCCCCAGACCGGGGCGTCGATGTCGAAGATGGCGGCGGCCTGTTCCTGGCAGCGGGGCAGGTCCGGGAGGACCAGAAGCCGCGAGGCTCCGGCGTGCTCGGTCTGCCAGAGGACCACCGGATCGCCGGCGGCGAGGGCGGCGAGCGCCGCGTCCGGGCCGCCGTGGCTGACCAGCGCGGTGGCGTCGCCGACCCGCGCCTGGCAGGCCGGGCGCTTCGGCGCGGGCGGCGGCAAGGCGGCCAGCGCGGTATCGAGCGCGTCGGGCGTGGCGTCGTCCTCCAGCATCGCCAGCGCCGCCGCTTCCAGCCGCTCGAACAGGGGGGACAAGGCGCAGAACGCCTCCCAGCCGCTGCTGTCCAGCTCGCAGGCGAGGCAGAGCGGGAACTGGCGTCCGACCTTGTCGACGCTGGGCATCATGATCCCGGTACAGGCGCGCGGGCCGAGCACCCCGGGCGAGATCGCGAAACGCCAGATTGGCGCACCGAGATAGCAGCTCTGCCAGCGGTCCCCGAGCGCCTCGCGCCCGGCCACCATGAGCGCCTGCATCGCTGCATCCCACGCGCTGACAAGACCCGGCGACAGGCCGCAGCGCAGGAAATCGCCCCGGCAGGGCGCCTTGCCGTAATAGCCATATGCCCTCGCCTCTCCCATCACAGCGAGGCCGGGCAGGAGAAGCTCGACAGTGCCGAGACGGTGAACGGGTTGAGCGCCGAGCCCGCGCGCAGCTGGAAGATCGCGATGCGGCCGCCGAGGTTGAAGATTACCCGGTTGCGGTCGGAGACGTTGGTGCGGCGCAGCTCGGCGGTGTCGAGCAGCCGGAACCACGCCCACGGGCCGTCGCGCTGGATGGCGTTCTCGCGGTCGGGGCTGTTGGGGGCAAAGCTCACCCGGGTGCGGCCGCCCTGGCCGGGCCATGTCATCGGGGTGACCTGCGGGGGGCCATGGGCATAGATCAGGCTCTCGCCCTCGACCTCGAGCGTCACCCGCTCGACATTGGGATCGAGCGCCACCGGCGTCACGTCGAAGGTGATCGAGGGGCGGCCCGGGGCAAGGAAGAAGCTGTCCTGTATCTCGGAGGCGCGCTGGAATTGCGCCACCACCGCATCCGAGATGCCGATATCGACGCCGTTCACCCGCTTCAGCCGCCACGGGTTGCTGGTCTGGTCGACGAAGGGGGCGAGGTTCTCCCTGAAGAACGTGTCGATCAGCCCCTGCGGCGCGAAGAGCCGGGAGAAATCCTGCAGCGTCACATCGGCCTGCGCCTGCCGGGCGAAGGGATAGCGCCCGTCGATGGTCTGGCGGCAGACCGGCAGCACCTGCGCCTGCCACTTGGCGTTGAGCTCGGCCCGCGCGCCGCCCACCGCAGCGCCCGAGGAGCCCTCGACCACCTGCGAGGCCCAGCGTTGCAGCGGGTTCGGCAGCCGCGCCAGCCCGGCCTGCAGCTCGGCCGCCGCGCCGGCGCCCTGTCCCGCGATGGCGGTGCCGGTGCTCTGGCCCAGCGACAGGCGGTTGAGATCGCCGAACACCGCGTTCATCGTGCCGATGACATCATCAAGTTGCGACGGCGCACCGTCGAACCGGGCGGTCAGATCGTGCAGCGGGCGGAAGCGGTCCTCGACGAACTGGCCGGGGCGGCGTTCCTCGCCCTCTGTATCCTGCGGCGCCACCGAGGCCAGCGCTTCGGCGATGGCCGAGCCCTGCGAATTGAGCGCCGAGAGCACTTCGCCCTGCACCAGACCGACCGCCGCGCCGGCGGCGTCTTCGGCAAGCTGGGCGCTTTCGGGCAGCTCGGTGAGCCGGGTCTCGTCGGACACCGCCTCGAGGATGTTGCGGATCGGCGAGGTCGGGCCGGAAAGGATGTTGATGACCTCTGTTGCCTGCCCGAGGCTCTCCATCGGGATCACGTCGAGATCGCCCAGAAGCTGGTCGTAGCGGGTGACGTAATCGTTCTCGTAGAGCGCCAGCACGTCGCGGCCCAGCCGGTCGAGCACGGCCGGCGTGACCTCCTCGGCGCGGTCACCGAGCACGAGGTTCTCGAACCGGGCGCGCTCGGACACCTGCGTCAGCTCGGGCAGGATGTAGCCGTAGAAGCCGTCGCGTGTGAACACCCCCTCGACCCCGGCGCTGAGCGGCTTGCCCGAGGGGCGCAGGATCACCCGCGACACCGCTGGCCCGCCGATATCGGTGATGCGGAACTGGTCGAGCTCGCGCGCTGCCGGGGCGGTGATGATGCTCTGGTAGATGCGCTCGGCCAGCGGCGTTTCGGCCAGCAGGCCCTGGATCTGCTCGACAAGCGGGCCGTTGAGGGCAATCTCCTGCATCGGCTGGGTCAGCATCGCGCCGAGGTGGTCCATCAGATCGTCCTGCAGCGCGGGATCGTTCGGGAAGGCCAGGCCCCAGTCGATCTGCATCCACTGTTTCACGCTCTGCTCGTCCATCTGCCCCTGCAGCCCCAGCATCAGGTAGACCTTGAGCGCCTCGAAGAGCAGGTCGGGGTCGTTGAGGCTGGCCTGCATCTGCTCTTCGAGCCGGAACAGCAGGCGCGGCAGCAGCAGGGTGTTGAGCGCGCCGCGATAGCTCTGGGCGCTTTCGGTCCCTATGGCGTCGCCCTGGTAGAGCCCGAAGGTCAGTTCGACCGGCGGCTCGGGATCGCTGGCCGAGGGGTTGCCCGGCAACTCGCGCAGGATGTTGAGCGCCGGCACCACGGACGGCAGGTCGGCGTCGGCCACGGTGTCGCGCGGGATGTCGGCGGTGATGGTGCGGAAACTGCCAAGCTGGGCGCTGGTATCCGAGATGAGCTGGCGGTTGCCGAGGAAGCTGTTCGACAGCACCGCCGCGGTGCCGCCGAAGAGCAGCACGCTGGCCGCCACCGCGCCACCGCGCACCCAGCGATAGCGCCGCTCGACCTTGTCATCGGCCGAAACCAGCCCCGACTCGGGGAAGATCACGCCGTTCAGCAGACGTGTGAGGAAGTAGCTCCGCCCCTGTCCCTTGCCGGTGCCGATGGCCTGCCGGCCGATGCCGAAGGTGCGCGCCATGCCCATCATCAGGCGGTCGATCGGCGTGCCTTCCTGCGTGCCGGAGGTGAAATAGACCCCGCGCAGGAGCTGGCCGTCCTCGAAACGGCTCTCCTGGAAAATGTCGCCGAGAAAGCTCTCGGCCACGCCGCGCAGCGAGGCGACCTGCGAGGGGAAGCCCGCGATCAGGCTGCGGCGCTGGTAATCGGTCTCGGCCTGCATCCGCTCGAGGCTGCGGTTCGAGAGCTGCGCCAGAAGCGCGTCGAACTCGGGGCCGAAGCCCGCCATCGGGTCGCCCGCGGCGCCCTTTTGATGCGGCAGGGTGAAGCCCCAGACCTGCTCGCGCTCCTCGCTGCCGAGCGTGTCGAAATACTCCTGAAAGCCGGCGATCAGGTCGGCCTTGGTGAACAGCACGTAGACCGGAAAGCGCACGCCCAGCCGCTCGCGCAGCTCGCGCAGGCGGGTGCGGACCGCCTTGGCATGGGCGCGGCGCTCGGCCTCGTCCTGCAGCGACAGGTCCGAGAGGCTGATCGCCACCACCGCGCCGTTGATCGGCTGCCGCCGGCGGTGCTTCTTGAGCATCTCGAGAAAACCGCCCCAGGCGCGGGCGTCGGCCTCGGCATCGCTGTCCTGCGTGGTGTAGCGCCCGGCCGTGTCGAGCAGCACCGCCTCGTTGGTGAACCACCAGTCGCAGTTGCGCGTGCCGCCGATGCCGCCGATGGCACCCTTGCCGAGATGATCGGCGAGCGGGAATTTGAGCCCGGAATTGACGATGGCCGTGGTCTTGCCGGCGCCCGGGGGGCCGATGACGATATACCACGGCAGCTGATAGAGATGGCGCGAGCCGAAGCGCCCGCCGAGCTTCGACTTGCGCAGCATCCCCAGCGCGTCGCTCATGCGCTGCCGCAGCTCGGAGAGCTCGGCCTCGACGGCGGCGTCGCGGGCGTCGGTCCCCGCGGTGCCGACGTCGGTGATCGCCTCGGTCATCGCCTGCTCTCGCGCGCGGCGGCGCAGCAGCATGATCAGGATCGCGATGATGGTGGCGGCGGTGATGCCGGCCAGCGCGATCAGCCGGTTCGACTGCCGGTCAAAGGGTCTCACATTGCCGATCGAGACCATCGGGCCGAGATACCAGGTGGCCGCGGCGAGGGCGAGGCTGAACAGGATCAGCACGCCGATCGGGCTGAAGAGCTTGGAGAGAATTCTGCGGGTCATGGGTCAGCCTGCCTTCACGAGAATGACTTCGATGCGACGGTTCTTGGCGCGCCCCTCGGGCGTGTCGTTCGAGGCGATGGGTTCGCGGTCGGCGCGGCCCTCGGCGCTGATCCGCGAGCTGTCGACCAGCGTCTGCGAAATCCGCTCCATCACGAACTTGGCCCGCGCCAGCGACAGCGCGAGGTTCGAGGGGAAACGCGCGGTGTTGATCGGGATGTTGTCGGAATGGCCGGCGACAATGATCTGCCCGCCTTCCTCGTTCAGGGCACCTGCGACGCGGTCCACCACCTCGGCAAAGCGCGGCTCGAGCGTGTCGGAGGCGGGGGCGAACATGTTGGCCCCCGAGATCTGCACGGTGAGCGTGTTGCCAGAGCTTTCCACTGTCACCAGCCCCTCGTCGATCTCGGGCTGAAGGAAGGTGGTGACGCTCTCGGCGGTCTCGACTTCGCGCGGCGCGGGGGGCGCGGGCGGCGGCGGCGGGGCCGGGCGGTCGAGCGTCACCGGCCCCGCGACGTCGAGCGCGGCGATCTGGCCGCGCAGCGCCTCGGTCGAGCCATTGAGCGCGAAGGAGAAGCCGGCGAAGGCGGCGCAGACCCCCAGCAGCGTGAGCCCGCCCGCCAGCCAGACCGGGGTCCAGGCCGAAAGCAGCCGGTGCGCCACGGAAACGCCCCTCCAGCGCGGCGAGAGATCGCGCTCGACCTGGCCGCGATGGGTGCGGATGAGCCGCGCCAGCCCGTCGCGGATGGCGAGGTGCTTCTCGGCGCCGCGCGGCTCGACCCGCAGCCGGCCCTCGAAGCCAAGGCTGAGGCACATGTAGAGGAACTCCAGCAGGTCGAGATTGGCGGCGGGTGCCGCCTCGAGCCGCGACAGCAGGTCATAGACGCGATCGCCGCCATGGGTCTCCTTGTGGAAGGTCCCGACCATGCTGCGCTGGGCCCAGATGCTGCGCCCGCCCCAGGGCGTGTTGAGCACCACGTCGTCGAGCGTGGCGCAGATCGCGTAGCGCGCCACACGCACGGTCTGGGCCGGGACACCGGCCTTGAGGGCCGCGTCCTCGAAGCTGCGGATCTCGGCGATGACGCTCTCGCGCAGCGCCGCCGGGTCGGAATGCTGCGCCCGGTTGCGGATACGGGCGACCAGCGAGAACAGTGTCGAGGCGGCGGCGTTGAGCGGGTTCATCCCGGTCGTCGCGGCACCCACCGGCGTGGCTGGGGCCTCCCGGGACGGCCTAGGTGCCGGGGCCGGCATCGGCTGCGGGGCGGGCTGCGGCTGTGGCTGCGCGCCCTGCGGCGGTGGCATGTGCGGCGGCACCGCAGGCCGGCGTCCGCCGGGATTGGGGCGCACGATGGTCTTCTCGGTGTCCGAGGGTTCTGCGAAAGGGTCGTCGCGGGTCATGGCATCGCTCCTCAAGGGGGCCGCGTCAGCGGATCGCCCACAGCTCCATTTCAAGGTCGGGGAAGTCGCCGGAGACATGCACGGCGAGGCCGCCGGAGCGCGCCATCTGCTTCCAGTGGGCGCTGTCGCGGTCGAGTTCGAAATAGACCACGCCGGCGTGGTAGGGCACTTGGCGCGGGGCCACCGGCAGGGGCCGCAGCCCGATCCCCGGCAGGGCCGAGTTGACCAGCTGCCGGATCTCTTCGACCGGGCCCATCTTGGCCTGGGTCGGGAAATGACGGCGCACGCTCTCGGGGGGCACCGCGGCCTTGGCGGCGAGCACGAAATTGGCCGAGCCGAGCAGCCGCTTGTCCGAGATCATCGCCACCGAGACGCCGTACTTGCGCGGCTCGATGGGGATCGCCACGGCGTTCTGCTCGAGCACCGCGCTGAGATACTGGCGCAGGGCGCGGAACACCGGCTGGAACACGTTGGTCAGGTCGTCATGGGCGTAGGCCGGAAACTCCGGCGCGCGCTTTTCCGGCGTCATCAGTGTCGCCAGCTCTCCGGCAAGCGCGGTGAGGCTCTGGAAGATCGCCTGCGGGTGGGCGTTGCGCAGGGTCATCAGGTGGCGGATCTGCGGCAGGGTGCGGTTCACGCACATCAGCAGCAGGAAATCCGAGATCTCGGCCACGCCCTTGGCCGCGCCGGTCTGGTTCAGACGCCCCGCCAGCGCCTCGGCGCGGTGGCTCAGAAGGCCCTCGAGCTCGCGCAGGAAATCGTGCAGCGGGCCGGCGGAGCGGGCATCCAGCGCCGAGGGGATGAAGGCCCGGTCGAGCACCACCTCGCGGTCGGGGCGCACCTCGATGATGCGCGCCACCGGGATCACCAGCTGGTCCGACAGGTCGTCGAGATCGAGCGCCAGAGTCATGCGCAGCTTGCCCACCGCCATCTGCACCGCACGGGCATCGCGGCCCATGCTGTCGGTGACCTCGATCTCCTCGGGGCGATAGCGCGCCGCCGATTGCGCCGCGCCGCTCAGGTCGACCTCCGTGGCACCATGCCGGCGCGCCGGGATCGCCAGGTAGACCACCGTGTTCTTGGCGCTCTCGGGCGCGTCGAGCGCCGGCGGCTGGGCATCGGCCTCGGGCACCCGGAAGGCGGCGCCGTCGGGGGTGAGGCCAGAGCAGGATTTCACCGCCAGCTTGCCGAGCTTGAGCAGCTCCTGGTCGAGCGACAGCTCGGTCACGCCCCAGCCATAGGGGGTGAGCGCTCCTGCCACCCCGGAGACCAGCGCTTCGACATAGCGGTCGTGCTGCTGGAAGTGATGGGGCTGGAGGAACATCCCCTCCTGCCAGACGACCTTGTTATCCCAGGACACGGTGGCGATCCTTCCTTGTGCTTCGTGGGTCGCGATCAGCGGATCGAGACGGTGTTGGCGCCGACGGTGATGGTGACGGCATTGGGGCTGTCGGGGATCAGCGCGCGGCTCGCGAGGAAGCGGCTGCCGTCGATGTCGCGGAACGCCGCGACCACGCCGATGGCGCCCGGCGCCTGCGCGAAGCTGCGGCTGTCGCCGACGCTGCGGCCCGGCACGAGCTGGAAGTCGTCGACCGCGACGAGATCGGAGCCCAGCGTTACCTCGGGCTCGTTGAACAGCGCGAAGAAATCGCCCGAGCGGAAGCTGGCGTCGGAGGCGAGGTAATAGACCTTCACCTGCGTCGGCAGGCCGCCATTCATGTCTGCGGCCCCGGTGATGTTGAGCTGCACGCCGGTGCTGGCGGGCTCGGGGGTGGTGACGCAAGCCGAGAGCGCGAGGCAGAGCGCGGCGAAGAGGGAGACGAGCTTGAACATGGTCTGTCCTTTCAGAGTTTGCGGAGTTGATCCTGGTAGGCGCGGGCGAATTCGCGGCCGAAGGTCGACTGGAAGTCGTCCTCGGTCTCGCGGGCGATCTGGGCGTACATCTTCTCGTAGGCCTCCCAGTAGCGGGCCTTCTTGCCGCCCAGCAGGCCGCCGAGCGAGCTGCTCTGCTCGATCCGCGAGGCAAGCTGGTCGGGGCCGAGCCGGGCCAGCAGCGCCTTCAGCGCCGCTTCCATGCCCGCCATCATCGCGACCTCATGGGCGCGGATGTCGCCCAACGCCTCCTGCGTGGCCGCCTCGGCGTCGAGATAGCCGCGCACGGTGGGGCGGATCATCGCCTCGACCGCCTGCTCGGGCGAGATCGAGAACTTCAGGGGGTTGTTGCCGCCGTTGTTGATCATCGTGCGGTCCATCCGCATCTCGCTCTTGATAGCGGCACGGGTCATCAGGATCTCGCGCATGCCGCTGGTCATGGCGGCGAAGACGCGGCCCAGACGGGCCATGGTCTCGGTCATCTCGGCCTCGGGGATGGCGAGATGCGCGGCGCCGGCACCGTTGAGGAAGGCGCGCAGCGCGGCGTCCGGAGTGCCGGTTGCCGGGCTTGGCTGGACGGGCGTCGAAGCGGCCTGATCGGGAGACGGCATTGGGGCCGGCTGCGGTGCGGGTGCAGGCTCGGGCTCCTGCAGGGGGGCTGCGGGCGGTTCGGGGGCGAAGAGGTCGTCCCAGTCGTCGGGGATCTGGCCTGAGAGAACCTCGGGCGCGGTGTAGTGATCCTGCGCCGCGGGGCTGTGATCGGGCGCGCTGGCGCCCGGAGCGGGCCATGCCTCGGGCGGGGTGTCGCCCGTGGGCATCGGCTCGGCGGCGAAGGGATCCTCGGGGATCGCCGGGCGCTGGGCGTCCGGCTCGGCCGGCGCGCCGAGCAGCGCGTCGAGGAAATCGTCATCCGAGCCGCCGAGCGGATCGTGCGAGACGTCCTCGGCCTGACCGGGCTGGGGCGGCATCAGCAGGCTGTCCTCTGCGGGCGGCAGCGGGGCCTCGGGCGCGCTGGCAGCGCCTGCGAGCTCCACCACCAGCTCGAAGCTGCCGATCTGGATCACGTCGCCATGGCTCAGCGGCGCCGGGATCTCGCCGATGCGCTCCGTGCCGTAGTTGAGGAAGGTGCCGTTGGTGCTCAGGTCGCGCAGCACGTAGTCGCCGCCGCGCTCTTCGAGCACGCAATGGCGCTTCGACAGCGTCCGGTCTGGATCGGGCAGCGAGAGGTCGTTCTCCTCGCCGCGCCCGATGGTCAGCGCGCCGTCGCGCATCTCGACGCGGTCACGCCCGTCGGGCAGCGGGCCGGAGCTTGTCAGTCGCAGCATCAGGCTCATCGCTTATCCTCCCACCAGAACCGTCGGGCAGCCCATCACCACCGCGCCGCCATGGGCGCAGGTGTCCGACAGCCGCGCCTGAGGCTTCTTGCCGGTGAGCACCTTGCTCGAGCCCTTGGCGATCATGTCCGGCGGGCCGATGCAGACCGCCATCGCGGTCGCCGTGGCAGCGGGCAGCTTGCCGATCAGCACCGTCGGGCAGGGCACCACGATGGGCCCGCCCACATGCGGGATGATGCCGGTGACCATCGGGCAAACATGGGTGTCGGTGACGCGGGCGGCGGGCAGGGTCATGGCGTGATCTCCTCGGTCGCGGCGGGTGTACCGTTGCCGCCGCGGGCGATGTCGAGCGCCCGGGCGAGCAGCTCGGGCCCGCGGGTCTCGACCTTGTCCTCTTCGTGAAACAGCGCCGTCAGCAGCATCCCGAAGGCGGCCCCGCCCACCGCGCCCGGCGGGGCGGCGTAATCCTCGAGCTCGCCGGGGCCGAGCGTGCCGTCGGCCATCGAGGCGGCCATGGCGCAGAGCGCGGTGTCGTCCTCGTTTCCGGCCGCATCGAGCGCGGCGCGGGCTGCCGCGCGGGTCTCGGGGCCGGGCTTGAACACCCAGGCCTCGGCGGCGCGCAGCGGGGCGGGCATCAGAGCCCCCTCGGCCACCGTCTCGCGCGCGGCGAGGCAGGCGAGCCAGGTGGCTTCGCGCGCGGGCAGGGCGTGGGCCAGCACCTGCAACATGTCGATCAGCGTGCCTTCGGTCTCGAGCGCGGCGAGCGTTTCGGGCACCGAGGCGGAGGCCGGAATGTCGAGCGGCGTCTGCAGCACCGCGTTGCCGGCGGCGAGGATGCGGGCGGCAGGCGCGTCGGGCAGCTTGCGCAGACCGGTGAAGCGGTCGGTATGGGCGGGGGCTGTCATGTCAGTTGATCATCGTGAGGGCGCCCTTGGCGAGGAGCAGCCCGGAGGATTTCAGTTGCGTCATGCCGCCGCCCTCGAGCTTCAGCATCCCGGCGCCCTTCAGCGCCGCCTGTCCCTTGGCCTCCATCTTGAGCTGGCCGCCGGCGGTGAACTTGCCGGTCGCACTGGCCTTCACCTCGACCTGAGCCGAGGAGACGGTGACCTTGGAGGGCGTCATTTCGATCTTCGAGCCGCCGCATTTCAGCACGATCTTCGACTTGGCCGAGATCTCGAGCGCGGCGCCCACGTCGATCTCGTAGCCCTGCCCGATGGCGTCTTTCTTGCCGCCGGTCACGTCGAGCGACTGGTCGCCATCGACCTTGAGGCTGTCATCGGCGCCCACCTTGGTGGCGCGTGCCTTGGCGATCTCGACGGTTTCCTTGCCCTTGGCGACGGTGAAGGCGTGGTCGCCCTCGCGGATGGTCTCGGTCTTGTCGCCGTGGATGGTCTGGGTGAAGGTGCCGCCCGTCTTGTGCTCGAGCCCGACGGTGATCTCGGCGTTGTTCTTGACGATCTGCCTGAAGTCGCGCTCGGACTGGAGGCGGACGAACTCGGCGTCCTTCTTGTCCTCGAAGATCAACTCGCTGAAGCCGCCGCCGCCCTTGGAGCTGTTGGTCTTCAGCCCGGTCTGGGTCTGGTTGCCGGGCAGGGCATAGGGCGGATCGGTGTCGCCATTGTAGACCATGCCGGTGATCAGCGGACGGTCGAGATCGCCTTCCTCGAACTGCACCACGACTTCCTGGCCGATGCGCGGCACCGCGACCATGCCCCAGCCCTTGCCGCTCCACGGCACCGAGGTGCGGATCCAGCACGAGGCGCTGTCGTCGCGGCGGCCTTCGCGGTCCCAGTGAAACTGCACCTTCACGCGACCATGGCGGTCGGTCCAGATCTCCTCGCCCTTCTTGCCCACGACCACGGCGGTCTGCACGCCGGGATGCTCGGGGCGCGGCGTCAACTGCGGCGCGCGGTAGGGCACCGAGACCGGCTGCACCTCGAACAGGCAGCGATAGGTGTCGGGGCTGGTCGTTCGGTCGAAATCGAGCAGCGGGCCGAGGATGGCCTCGACCATCTCGCGATCCTCGATATCGGCGTCGATCTGCATCTGATGGCGGGCCGAGATCACCAAGTACTCGGCGTTCTCGGACTTGCGCGGATGCTCCTTGAGCTTGAACTTCGCCCCGGCGCTCATCTGGCGCACGTTGCAGGCGCCGGTCGAGCGCTGGGCCTGCGCGGCAAGCCCCTCGATGCGGACGCGGGCGTGATGCTCGCCGGTGCGGGTGTCGACGTGGCGGCCGGGATAGTCGTAGATCTCGTAGGACTTGAAAGCGTGCTTGCCATGCGGCAGCGCCTTGACGGTCCTGAGGTCCGACTTGGGCTTTTCGAAATCGTAGTCCTGCAGCGTGACGCGGCCGGTCTGGATGCTTTCTCCGCCGCGCCAGTCGAAGACGTGGTCGTCGCGGCGCCGGTAATCGGGGGCGCGGAAGTAGAAATCGATCTCGGCGTGATCCTCGATGGCGCGGTGGGCGCTGGCCTCGTCGGCAAGGATCAGGACCTCCTTCGATTTCTCGTGATCGTGGTAGAAATAGATCCCTTCCTCCTCCATCAGCCGGCACAGGAAGGCGTAGTCGCTTTCGCGGTACTGCACGCAGTAGCCGCGCTTGGGATAGGCGTGCTTGGTGCGGTCGCGGAAATCCGAGAAGCCGTGCTGCGAGAACACCTCCTTGATCACGTCGATCACGGATTTGTCTTGGAAGATCCGGCAATTGGCGCTGCGGGTCAGGAACCACAGCCATGGCCGCACGGTGGCGCGGAAATAGCCGCGCCCGGCATGGGAGCCAAGGTATTCGGCGGCGGTGCAGCGGCCCTGGAAATAGCGGGTCTTGTCCTTCGGGGAGTCGATCTCGAGCGGCAGGCGCTCGCCCACCAGCTTCTGCAGGTCGAGGTCGATGTCGGGCGACATGAACTCGATGGTGGTCTCTGTCAGGCGGCTCAGCCCCTCGTCGACCTGGGCGCGCATCAGGAAGCCCTTGAGCTTGCCCGGGAGCGTCAGGCGGACCTGCCGGCCCTCGAGAACGGTGTCCTGTGCCATGCCGCTCAGCCCTCGTCCGGCAGCGGCGTCACGACGATCTGGCCGTCGCGCTCGAGCCGCGCCACGATGGCGGGGTGGATGGCCCAGAGCGCGCCGGTCTCGATGCCCTCGGGCAGCAGCGCGCCGAGCGCCTCCATCGAGGCCAGCGGGATGCAGCGCACCGGGGTCGGGTAGCCGTCGGTGGTGGTGAGCATGGCGTCGAGATACGCCTCGCCCTCGAGCAGCCAGCAGGCATCGCCGATCCGGGCGAGCACGATGCCGTCGCCGCCGCCCTGTCCGTCGTCGGGTTGGTAATCGCGCATCACATGTCCTCCAGCATCGCGGCGAGAGCGGGGTCCATCTCGGTGTCGTCGCCGTCGTCATCCGCGCCATCGGTGTCGTCTCCGAAGGCCGCGAGCATGTCGTCGAGATCGCTGTCGTCGAAGGCGGGGAGCTCGTCCGCGCCGATCTCTGCGCTGGCCTCCATGTCGGGCATCTCGGCGTCGAAGTCGCCCGTGTCGGAGCTGTCGTCGCTGCCGAAGTCCGGCATGTCGGGGCTGCCGAAATCGGGAAGCCCGCTGTCGCTGTCGAAATCGACCGGCCCCGCGTCCGCGCCGAAGTCGGGGAAATCCGCATCCCCGCCCATGTCGGGCAGACCCTCGTCGCTGCCGAAGGCGGCCGTGTCGTCATCCCCGCTCTCGTCCGAGGCGTCTGCGCTGGCCTTGGCGGGGGGCGTCCCGGCCGGCGCGGCCCCGAAGCCGACGCTGGTCTCGTGGCCGCCGCTGCCCTTGCCCGGCGTCAGCGCCCAGGGCCCGGCGAGCATGTCGCCGCCAAGCGCCTGGAACGAGCCCTGTCGGACCTCGTTTCGGCCCTTGATCGACAAGAGCGGCATGAAACCACGGGTCACGACCTCGGCCATGGTCCGGGTGGTGAGCAGGCGCTCGGTACAGGGCAGCGCGACCTGATCGCCATGGGCGTCGGTCATCACGTGCACCGGCATGTCGCCCAGCGACATGATCTCGCCAAGGCGCATGTCCTTGCCGGATTTTGTCACGCTGGCCGCCATCAGTACCGCAGAGAGCACCGCCGGGTTGGCCCAGAGCATGCCGTGCAGCCCCTCGCGCAGGCTGAACTCCTCGAAGTCGAACGGATCGACCGGGTCGGTGCGGCGGCCATAGGGGTGGCGCAGCAGGAAGCGCGGCGCGGCGATGCCGAGATGGCGCGCCTCGGGCAGGGCGCGCAGGGCGTCCCAGCTCTCGGCCACCAGCGGATGGCGGTCCTGCTTCGGCGTGTCGAGGAAGCGCGGCGAGATCGCGGTCACGAAGGGTGCGTTCATCCACGCGGAGATCTTGGCCATCCGGGCGAGCAGCGCGGCGTGGGGCGGGGTTTCCTCGAGCGTGTAGAGCCCGAACACCGCCGAGATCGGCCCGTGCTGGGCGTCGAGCCGGGGCGCCTCGGCGAGCATCCGGAACAGGCCGCTCTCGGCCAGATCCTCCTGCGCCGAAAGGTCGGCGGCCCATTCCTCGGCCGAGACGTCGTAAAGTACGACCTCGAGCGTCGGACCCGTCTCGATGCGGCGGGCGAGGAAGTCGAGTGCGCGCCAGGTCGCCTCGACCGACTGGAAATCGGGATGATGCAGGATGGTGCGCATCGCGTCCGAGAGCGCTGCGTCGATGGCGGCGATCATGCTGTCCTGTGCCGGATCGGGGGCGGCCTGCACGTGCGGGCCGACGATGCGGGCGATGAGCTCGTCCGCGGCGTCGGTGTCATGGCGGATCGCCTGCATGTCGCCGATCAGCGTCTGGAAGTCGCTCAGGCGGCGGTCGGCGGGCACGGCGCTGCCCTTGGCGCGGGCGCGGTTGGCGGGCATCGGGCGGCCATGCGCCTCGGCCCAGTCCCGAAGCTCGGCCATGGCGCGGCTGTCGCCGCGGGCGACGCGTTGGCGCAGCGAGTCCAGCTCCTCGAACAGCTCGACACTGTCGTAGAGCTCGTCGGGATGCAGGTCGTCGATTTCGCGGAGGGGCACCTCGACGGCGCCGCCATCGCGCCCGATGGGCAGGGTTAGGGTGGTGGCGAAGCCGGCGATCACGTCGTCGAGTCGATCTACATCGAAGCGGATTGCCCGGCGGGATGCGAGGTCATCGCCGATCGCCAGCTCGCCGCGGCTGGCGCGGGCGGAGAAGTCGCCGAGGATGGCGATGCGGAAGCGCTCGCGGGGCTGATCGAGATCCTCGGGCCGCTCGGCGCTCAGGGTGCCGAAGGGCAGCGCCGCATCCTGCGCGCTCTCCGTCTCGACCTGTGCCTGAGACGCAAGGTCCGGCTCGAAGACTGTCTGATCGCTGTTGGGCATATGGGCGCTCCCTCGGTCTCTTTGCGGCTGGTCGGGCGGGCTGCCGCGACCGTTGTCACCCCGTTAGTGCCGGGGGAGCGCCGTAGGGTTCGCGCGTTGGAAGAAAAAACACCCCCAAGGCCCGTCGCCGGACATGACGGGACCGCCCCGCGCGTTACGCAGGGCGGTCTGACGGGCGTTTTGGGGGTGTCAGCCGAAAGCGTAGGTAAACTGGCTCCCTTCCACGTCGACCGAGACGTGGCCGACCTTGCCGCCCTCCATCATCCGGGTGAGGAACTCGGTCGAGATCTCGGGCAGCATGGTGTTGGTGACGATGGCGTCGATCATCCGCCCGCCACTCTCGAGCTCCTGACAGCGCGAGACGATGGTCTCGACAACTGCATCGGAATAGCTGAACGGCACGGAATAGGTGGCGGCGACTCGTTTCTCGATGCGGCCAAGCTGCAACCGGGTGATCGCGCCGATCATGTCCGGGCTGAGCGGGTAGTAGGGGATCGTCACCATCCGACCCAGAAGCGCCGCCGGGAACACCTTGAGCAGCGGCTCGCGCAGCGCCTTGGCGATGCCCTCGGGTGTCGGCATGAGCTCGGGATCGGCGCAGAGGTCCATGATCACCTCGGAGCCGACATTCGAGGTTAGCAGGATCAGCGTGTTGCGGAAATCGATCATCCGCCCCTCGCCATCCTCCATCATCCCCTTGTCGAAGACCTGAAAGAACATCTCGTGCACGTCCGGATGCGCCTTCTCGACCTCGTCGAGCAGCACCACCGAGTAGGGCCGGCGCCGTACCGCCTCGGTCAGCACGCCGCCCTCACCGTAGCCGACATAGCCCGGAGGCGCGCCCTTGAGGCTCGAGACGGTGTGGGCCTCCTGATACTCGCTCATGTTGATGGTGATGACGTTCTGCTCGCCGCCATAGAGGGTCTCGGCCAGCGCCAGCGCAGTCTCGGTCTTGCCGACACCCGACGTGCCGGCGAGCAGGAACACCCCCACCGGCTTCGACGGATTGTCGAGCCCGGCACGCGAGGCCTTCACGCGCTTGGCGATCATCTCCATGGCGTGATCCTGCCCGATCACCCGTCTGGAGAGGTGCGTGGCGAGGTTGAGCACGGTGCGGATCTCGTCCTTGACCATGCGGCCCACCGGGATGCCGGTCCAGTCGGCCACCACCGAGCCCACCGCCTGTGCATCGACGATCGGCAGCATCAGCGGCGCCTCGCCCTGCAGCGCGACCAGTTCGGCCTGCCTGGCGTGCAGCTCGGAGAGCACCGCGTCGCGCTCTGCACCGGCGAGCGGCGCATCGGCCTCGGCGGGGGCGTCGACCGGTTGGGCACCCTCGCGCAGCCGGGCGCGCAGCTCGAGGATCGCGGCCACCAGCGCCTTTTCTTCCTCCCAGCGTTCCGTGAGCTCATCCAAACGAGCGGTCTCATCGGCGAGGGCGGCACGGGCACGCACGTCGCGCTCGGCGACTTGGGCCCCGGCGCTCGCGTCGCGGGCGATGATCGCCAGCTCGGTCTCGAGCGCGTCGATGCGGCGCCGGGCATCGTCCACCGGCGCCGGCACGGCATACAGGCTGATCGCCACGCGGGCGCAGGCGGTGTCGAGCACGCTGACCGACTTGTCGGGCAGCTGCCGCGCGGGGATGTAGCGCGCCGAGAGGCTCACCGCCGCCTCGAGCGCTTCGTCGAGGATCTGCACGCCGTGGTGCCGTTCCAGCGTCGAGGCAACACCGCGCATCATCAACACGGCCCTGGCCGCGTCGGGCTCGGCCACCTGCACCACCTGGAAGCGGCGGGTGAGGGCCGGGTCGGTCTCGATATGCTTCTTGTATTCCGCCCACGTCGTCGCGCCGATGGTGCGCAGCGTGCCGCGCGCCAGCGCCGGCTTGAGCAGGTTGGCGGCGTCGCCGGTGCCCGCGGCCCCTCCGGCCCCGACCAGCGTGTGGGTCTCGTCGACGAACATCACGATGGGCACGGGGCTGGCCTGCACCTCGTCGATCACCCCGCGCAGGCGATTTTCGAACTCGCCCTTCATCGAGGCTCCGGCCTGCAGCAGGCCGACGTCGAGCGACAGCAGCCGCGCCTCGCGCAGCGCCGGGGGCACGTCGCCACGGGCGATGCGCAGGGCGAAGCCCTCGACCACGGCGGTCTTGCCGACGCCCGCCTCGCCGGTGAGGATCGGGTTGTTCTGACGGCGGCGCATGAGCACGTCGACGATCTGGCGGATCTCCTCGTCGCGGCCGACGATCGGGTCGATCTCGCCGCTGCGGGCCTTCTCGGTCAGGTCCGTACAGAACTGTACCAGAGCCTCGCCGCCGCCCAGCTGTGCGGGCGCGCCCTTTTCGGAGCGCTCCGGCGCGGGCGCTGTCGTCGCCTCCTCGGGAGAGCCTGCAAGCAGCTCGTTGAACCGTTCGGAAAGCGCATCTGCGCCGATCTTGCGGAACTCGGGCGAGATCGACTGCAGCACGTTGCGCAGGCGCGGCGTCTTGACGATGCCGAGCACGAGGTGCCCGCTGCGCACCTGCGTCGCGTTGAACAGCAGCGAGGCATAGACCCAAGCACGCTCCACCGTCTCCTCGAGATGCGGCGACAGGTCCGACACGGCGGTCGCGCCGCGCGGCAGCGCGTCGAGCGCGCGCACCAGATCGGCGGCGACGCGGCCGGGGTCAAGGTCGAACCCGTCGATCAGGCGGTGCAGGTCGCTGTCCTGCCCCTGCAGGATCTGGTGCAGCCAATGCGCCAGCTCGACATAAGGATTGCCCCGCATCTTGCAGAACACGGTGGCGCTTTCGATGCTCTGATAGGCCAGCTTGTTGAGCTTGCCGAACAGGGCCACGCGGCTGATCTCGGTCATGGGGCGGTCCTTCTTGATATCTTGCGACGTGTCGCGGCGCGGCTCAGGGCTGCGTCTGTTGCGGTGCGGTGAGAGAGAGGTCGTCGGCATCGTTGGCGGGGCGCTGGCCGATCCAGCTGGTCAGGCCGAGCCGGGCGCTGCCGCCAAGCTGCGAGGGCGGCACCTCGGGCGCGCGCAGCACCAGCTTGGCCTCCCAGTCGAGCGTGTCGCCGGCATAGGTGCGGATCAGGGCCGCGAGTCGCTTGAGGCTCTGACCGCCGGGCAGCAGGCGGCGGTACTCCTCGAGCGAGAGGGGTCCGATGCGGATGCGGAACCGGGCCTCGCGCGACCAGACCTTCTCGCCGAGGCTGGCGCTCTGGCCCAGAACAGCGCCACCGAGCGTGCCGCGATCCTGCGGCTCGAGATGCAGCCACGCGCCCACGAAGCTCTCGATCTCGACCTCGGCGCCAAGGAACCGGCGCAGGATCGCGGTCAGCCCGGCCTCGCTGCGCGGCCCGGCCCCGAGCAGTCCGGCAAAATGGCGGCGGGCGCTGTCGGGCATGGCATCGCGGCAGTCGAAGGCGTCCCCCGCGACCCCGGCCAGCGCGTCGAGCTTCTCGCCGAAGGGATCGTCATCAGGGCGGTCGAAGCAGGGCGCGGGCTCGGCGCTGGCCCAGGCGCGGTAGAACAGCGACAGCATGCGGTGGTGCAGCATGTCGGCAAAGCCCACCAGCGCGCCGTCGCCATTGTTGCGCTGCCGGTCGCGGGCGTATTCCGTCAGGTGCAGCGGCAGCGCCCCGTGCGGGCCGAACAGGCCAAAGGCCTGCTGGGTGAGCCGGTCGCGCCCGGTGCGCGGATCGGCGCCGAAGCCGCTGACCGTCGAACGCGGGAAGGCCAGCTCCGGCGCCTGTCCGAGGCGCACCGGATCCTGCGCCGGCCGGCGCGAGCGGCCGAGTCTCGGACGGTCGGGATGCGCCGCCTCGATGACGCGCAGCGCCTGGAACAGGTGATGGGCCTGCGGGGAGTGTCTGAGCGCGTCGAGACGGCTCAGATCAGCATCCGGCGGCCGCTTCTCGGCATCCATCGCGCGATCTCTCCCCGTTGCTGTGAGTGAATGACGGTCTCGGTGAAGCTGTTGAGCGAGACGTACTTGGCGAAGAACGCCTCGAGCACCGCGCCCAGAAGGTAGCAGCCGGTGCCCTCGAAGAAGCTCTCGTCAAAGCCCACCCGCAACTCGAGCCCGCGCACCGCGGTCGACAGCACGCCATCGGCCATGCGCCGCACGATGGATCGCGAGGCGACCGAGACCAGCCCCTCCATCTGACCCGCCATCGACGGATCGCCGAGCGGCGCGTAAAGCCCCACGAGCTCGCGCAGGGCGGCGGCGCCCGTGCCTCGGTCGGCATCGGCGATGGACAGGTAGTTGAGGCTCAGGTGGCTGATCAGCTGCCACGCGCGCTGCCCCTCTGCGAGGCTCTGGCGCGGACGGGTCGGCGGCACGATGGCGCGGATCTCGGTAACCGGGCCGCCATCGGGCAGGAAGAAATCGGTGCTGCCCGCGCCGATCGGCGTCAGAAGCGGCAGGTCGCGGTTGGTACACAGAGCGGTGACCGCCAGCTGCTCGATGCGTCCCGGGTAGGGGGCCTGCGACCGGTCGGCGAGCGAGAGGTAGAGATCGCTGCCGAGATACGAGGTGCGCTGGCCCTTCAGCCGCTGCTTCTCGGAGCGCTGCCGCATGCGGCGGCGGATGCTGTAATAGGCGTTCTGCCGGTCGCCGAAGGGGGTGAAATCCTCGGCGCTGTAGAACGGCCGAAAGGGCACGTCGTCGGCATCGTCGCCGGCGATCCCGGTGACGCTGTCGAGGCGATAGATCTCGTAGTCGAGCGGCGCGGTGCGGTCGGGAATGACATGGTGGTCGATCTCGCGCCCCGAGACCGGCACCCGGTCGCAGCGCTTGGGAAAGAGGTTGATCGCCGGCACCGCATGGAGATCGAAACTCGCCGGCGTGATCGATTTCAGCGCCGGGTTGCCCTCGGCGAGCAGGATGTAGAGATCGAGATCGTTGCCCTCGGCGCGGTGCACCGCCGGGCGCAGGCCGCAGAGGTCGATAAAGAAGAAGCGCTGCGGCATGGCGAAATATTCCTGCAGCAGCCGGTAGCCCTCGAAGGATTGCCCCGGCACCGGCAGCAGCGCCTCTTCGGGATCGAAACCGCGGGGAATGATGTCGCGCCCGAGCGGCACCGACCAGTCGGCACGACGGTCGGTGGAACGCCCGGCCAGCGCCACGCCCTGACCGAGGATCGCCTCGTAGAGCCGCCACGGTTCGGCCCCGGTGCCCGAGAGGAACAGCGTGAGCCGGTCGAGCGGCAACGCCGAGAGCGGCGCGCCGCTACTGCGTGCCAGCCGCAGGCGCAACGCCGCCTTGGCCTGATTGCCGGTGCCCAGACCCGCCGCAACCAGCTCGGAACGGCCGTCAACATACTCGGCCTGGGTGATCTCCAGCGGCCAGAGGGTCGTGTCCTGAGCGGTGGTGAAGCGGCAGGCAGTCTGCTCGCCCTCGAGCACCTGTCCGCGCATCAGCGTGCCACGCGGCAGGGTGAAGCCCTCGGCAAGCCCGCCCTGCGCGGTGTCGGGTTGCAGCCGTGCCACCATCATCGACGGCGTCGGCGCGAGGAAATGCGGGTAGACGATCTCGAGCAGGTTCTGGGTGAAGGCCGGGTACTGCTGCTCGAGCTCGAGCTGCACCCGCGCGGCCATGAAGGCGCTGCCCTCGAGCAGCCGCTCGACATAAGGATCCATGACCTCGAGCTGGTCCATGCCAAGCCGCGAGGCGATCTTGGGATAGGCCTCGGCGAACTCGGCACCCATCTCGCGGAGATAGCCGAGTTCGGCCTCGTAATGGCGCAGAAGGCGGGAATCCATGTGCGTTACCCCTGCCGGCTGACGAAGACTTCACCGGTCGACATGTCGAGCGCGGTGCGAAGGTAGAGATCGACCGGCAGCGGCTCGGCCCAGAGCTCTCCGCGGATGTCGAACGAGACGATGGCGCCGGAGTTCGCGCGTTCCTGCCGGACGACGATCTCGAGGCTCTGGGGCAGGATGCGCGGCTCGAAGCGCTCGATGGCGCCGCGGATCGCCTGGCGCAGCGCCTCGGCACGGCGGCGGGTCTCGCTGCGGCCCGAGACGGCGGGCAGCCCGTAGTTCAGCACCGATCCGGCGACATGCGGGAACGCCTCGAGATCGTGCTCGGCCTCGAGATTGGCGCAGTTCAGCAGCCAGGCAAGATCGCGCTGGATGATCTGGCGCAGGCGGCTGACGTCGATCATCCGCGTCGAGGCGGTGTCGGTGGCGCGGTCCGGCGCCTCGTCGGTGAGCCGGTCGAGCAGCGAGGGCTGCAGGCGTTCGGCCAGCATGCGGTCAGCCATGACGGGCCTCGTCGCTCTGCGAGACCTCAAGGGTGACCGGGGCCGGACCGATGGTCAGCTCGCGCAAGTCCATGAGGGCACACTCGCCGGTGTCGGTGGCCAGAAGGCGCTGGCCGAGGCCACCGAGCACGCGGTCGCCCTCCATCTGCCAGCCGGTGGCTGCGGAGAGCCTGTGGCGCGGGTCGGGGCTGGTGGCCGAGCCGGGGTAGCGGGTGGGGAGCAGGGCGAGATCGCTGCCGCCGTTGCCCCACTGCACGGTGGCGGGCATCCAGACCCGGTCGCGCAGGTCGGCGGGCGGCTCGAGGGTGATGCGGTGGATGGCCGAGAACGGGGCCCAGTAGTAGCGCCCGTTGACGATCAGCTCGCAGACCGGGCCAAGCCGCGGATCCGCATCGGCGATCCAGCCGAAGGGCGCACTGTCGAGCGTGCCGGGCAGGGCGGGGGCGGCCTCGAAGGCGCGGCCGCGCAGCTCCTCGGCGGCGGCGTATTCCTTGTGGGCGTGCAGCTTCAGCGCCTCGATCAGCGCGGCGATCCAGTCGTCGGGCTCGCCCAGCACCATCGGCGCGCGCTGGCCGGCGAAGACCTCTTCGCGCTGGCGCTCGCAGATGATCGCGGCGCGGTACATCTGCGCCATTGTGCCGGCCTTGGGATCGAGCGTGGCGGCGGTGCGCAGTTGCTGGATGGCGCGGGGCCAGTCACCCTGCACGCAGAGCAGCTGGAAGAGGAACACGCGCAGGCGTGCCTCCTGCGGGGCGTCGCGGACCGCCTCGCTGAGCGCCGCCAGCGCGGCATCGGGGTCGCCGTCTCTGAGAAGCGTTTCGGCACGCATGAAAGAACCTTTCGGGCAGGAGGGGGCGGTGGGGGGATGGGATCGTCCGGGCGCAGCACCGCGCCCGGACGGTGGAGGGCTCAGACGATATAGTCGGCCTTGTTCTTGACCTGGCTGAACTTGGTCTCGCCCTGGTCGCCGGAGGCCTTGGAGAGCTTGCCGGTCTTGTCCTGCTTGTAATACTCGACCTTGATTGCGCCGTAGTTGAAGATGACGGTCTCGTTGCAGTTGTCGTCGCCGTCCGAGCCTTCCCAGGTCATGTCCTTGACCATGACGAGCTTGAAGTGGAACTTCATGAAGGTGGAGCCCGAGGCGCTGGCGCTGCCGCCGGAGCGGCGCAGCTCGATGATGGCCTCGTCGAAATGGGTGCCGTTGCACAGCGTGCTGAACAGGCCGCAGGAGGCGGTGTCGGTCGATTTCGCGACCTCGAAGTCCTTGAACCAGGCCTTGCCCGCGCCGCCGCCGCCGGTGGCCGAGCCGATGTTGATGTTGTTCTCGGCACCGAAGTTGAACGAGACGATCTCGAAGGCCTTCTTTGCGGCCATCGCCTCGTCGTGGGTTTCGCCCTGCACCCGGGACTGGCCGGGGAAGTACATGTAAGCGTCGAACGCCATTGGAGTGTCCTTTCGTCAGAATGGTTGGGTCTTGGTGGGGGGAGAGCGGCCCGGGAACATGCCCCGGGCCCGGGGGGATCAGTGAAGCTCGATCGGTGATGCCGGATCCGTGAGCGGCGAGCGGATCATTCGCCCTTCTGAGAGGGCAGCTTCGACACCAGCCGGAGCGAGACCGAGAGCCCTTCGAGCTGGTAATGCGGCCGCAGGAAGAAGCGCGACGCGTAGTAGCCGGGATTGCCCTCGACCTCGTCGACCAGCACCTCGGCGGCGGCCAGCGGATGGCGCGCCTTGACGTCCTCGGGTGAGGTCTCGGCGTTGTAGTCGACGTAGTTGTTGATCCAGTTCTGCAGCCATTCCTGCATCTCGTCGCGCTCGCGGAACGAGCCGACCTTGTCGCGCACGATGCATTTCAGGTAATGCGCGAAGCGGCAGGTCGCGAAGAGATAGGGCAGCCGCGCCGCGAGGTTGGCGTTGGCCGAGGCGTCGGGATCGTCGTATTCCGCCGGCTTCTGCAGTGACTGGGCGCCGATGAAGGCGGCCATGTCGGTGTTCTTGCGGTGCACCAGCGGCATCATGCCGTTCTTCGCCAGCTCCGCCTCGCGGCGGTCCGAGATGGCGATCTCGGTCGGGCATTTCATGTCCACGCCGCCATCGTCGGTGGGGAAGCTGTGGGTCGGCAGGTTGTCCACCGTGCCGCCGGATTCCACCCCGCGGATGCGCGTGCACCAGCCGTATTCCTTGAACGAGCGGGTGATGTTGCGCGCCATGCCGTAGGCGGCATTGACCCAGCAGTAATTCTCCGAGCCGGCGCCCTCGGTGTCTTCCTCGAAGGCGAAGGCCTCGACCGGCTCGGTCTTGTCGCCATAGGGCTGACGGCCGAGGAAGCGCGGCATGGCAAGGCCGAGATAGCGGCTGTCCTCGCTTTCACGCAGCGAGCGCCAGGCGGCGTATTCCGGGGTCTGGAAGATCTTCGACAGGTCGCGCGGGTTGGCAAGCTCGGACCAGCTGTCCATCTGGAACAGCGACGGATCGGCGCCGGCGATGAACGGCGCGTGCGCTGATGCGGCGACCTTCGACATCTCGCCCAGAAGCTCGACATCCTTGGGGCTGTGGTCGAAGTGGTAATCGCCCACGAGACAGCCATAGGGCTCGCCGCCGAACTGGCCGTATTCCTCTTCGTAGAGCTTCTTGAAGATCGGCGACTGGTCCCAGGCGGTGCCCTTGAACTTGCGCAGGGTCTTCGAGAGGTCCTTCTTCGAGACGTTGAGCACCCGGATCTTCAGCTGCTCGTCGGTCTCGGTGTTGTTGACGAGGTAGTGCAGCCCGCGCCACGCGCTTTCGAGCTGCTGGAAATCCTTGTGGTGCAGCACGAGGTTGACCTGTTCGGTGAGCTTGCGGTCGATCTCGGCGATGATGCCCTCGATCGAGCGCAGGGCGTCGTCCGAGACCAGCGTCTCGTTCACCAGCACCTGCTCGGCCAACGTGCGGACCGCCTCTTCCACGGCACTGCGGGCCTGGTCGGATTTCGGGCGGAATTCCTTTTCCAGCAGGGCGGCGAACTCGCCATCGCCGAACAGGGTCTCGGAGGCGGTCTCTGCGGCGGCGTCGCGGGCCGCGTTGGTCTGCATCTCGGTCATGGCCTAGTCCTCGGTCTCGGAGGACGGTGCCGGGGTCGAGGCCAGGGCCTTGAGCAGGCCCGGATCCTGCAGGAGCTTGGTGACGAGCTCTTCTGCGCCGGTCTTGCCGTCCATGTAGGTGGTCAGGTTGGAAAGCTGGGTGCGCGCCTCGAGCAGCTTGCGCAGCGGCTCGACCTTGCGGGCGATGGCGTCGGGCGCGAAATCGTCGAGGCTCTCGAAGGTGATGTCGACGGCGAGATTGCCCTCGCCGGTCAGCGTGTTGGGCACGTTGAAGGCGGCGCGCGGCTTCATCGACGACATCCGGTCGTCGAAGTTGTCGACATCAATCTCGAGGAACTTGCGGTCGGCCACCGCCGGAAGCGGCTCTGCCGACTTGCCCGAGAGGTCCGACATCACGCCCATGACGAAGGGCAGCTGGACGGATTTCTCGGCGCCGTAGAGTTCGACGTCGTATTCGATCTGGACGCGTGGCGCGCGATTTCGGGCCACGAATTTCTGACTGCTGTCGGCCATGCTCTGGGCTCCCGTGTTGGTCTGCAAATGAGTGCCCGCGCAAACCGGAAAGGTTCACGCGGGCGGGGATTAATCTTCGTCTTCGTCCTCGAGCCCGCCGATCAGCGCGACGTTCTCCACCCCGAGCGGGGCCATGTCCTTCATGATCGCGAGGAAATCCGCCGAGACGAGCCGGCGCGCGCGGGTCAGCAGCAGCGGCACGGGGCTCGAGGGTTCGGTGCGGGCGTAGTAGTCGATGATCCGGTCGATGGCGCGTTTCACGTCCTCGGGCGAGGCGATGGCGCCGGGTGCGCTTGCCATTGGCGCGACCCGAGGCGCGGGGGTGGTCGGGGCGGTATCGCGCGCCTCGCCGATCTCCATCTCCGGGATCTCCTCGCCCGCGTCGTCCGCGGGAGGGGCCACATGCTCCGAGAAACGCCGGACGATTTCGCGCAAGAGACGCTCGAGGGGCTCCAGGTCCGGCCCGTCGCTGCCGATATGGCTGTCGAAGGCGGCAGAGATGGCGCGCACATGCCCGAGACTGGTCTCGGCGGCCTCGGCGCGGGCGGCGAGCTCTCCGGCGTCGCTGTCCATGAAGGCCGCGGCGATGGTCTGCGGGGTCGGCACCTCGCCCTCGCCGGGTGCCGGCAGCTCGCCCTCGGCGATCTTCACGTCGCGCAGAGAGACCTGCCCGAAGGCGCGGCTCTCGGCCAGGGGCGCGGCGCGCAGGGCGGCCAGAACCGTGGCGCGGTCGGTGAGCCCAAGCACCGCGTTGACCCGCATCGTGGGGTCGTCGTCATCCTCGGCGTCGAGCTGCGGGTGCACGCTGTCCCAGTGGTCCTCGAGCCCGTTGCGGATGTAGCCCAGCACGGTCTCGAAGCCTGTGAGCCCTTCGGTGCGCAGCGTGGCATTGGCAAGGATCACCGCCACCCGCAGGTCGCGGCTGCCGCCCAGAAGCGCGGTGGCGGCGCGGGCGACCTCGGCAAAGTCCGGGTCTTCGGCGGGGATCACCGCATCGCCGATGACGCGTTCCTCGCCCGGCGCGTTGGCCAGTTCCAGCGCGGTGAACTCGGGGTCGTATTCGAGATCCGGGCCGCTCGGCGCGTCGGCGTCGAAGGCGGCGAGGCAGGGATCGAGATCAAGCATGGCGGGGCCTTTCGCAGGTCAGGTCAGGGCGGCGCGCAGGAAGAGCGCGCGCTCGTCGGGGTCGGAGATCGCCTCGGAGAGCGTCTGCGCCAGCGCCTCGAGGCTTGCGGCCTTGCGGGCGCTCTTGCGCACCAGCACCGGGGCGATGGGGCCGAGATGCGGCTTCAGCAGATCGGTGAGGCGGGTGAGCGCGGCGTCGGGAAGGCCCGGTGCGGTGCCGAGTCCCGTGGCGTCCTGCGAAAGCGCGCTTTCGATGGCACGCCGCAGGGTCATGCGTTCGGCCTCGTCCTCGAACTCGGCCAGAACGGCGGCAATGAGCTGTTCCGTGGTCGCGGCCTTGGCAGCGGCGCGGCGGGCGATTACCCGGCCCATCGGGCCGAGGCTGCCGGTGAGGTGCTGCTCGAGCCGCGCCAGCGTGCCGCCGCTCATCCGGGTGAGCATGGTCTCGGTCAGCGTGGCGTCGGGGGCGCGTGCGCTGGGCGCGGCCTCGATCAGGCCGGTGCGGTCGGCGGCGGGCAGGATCGCCGCCAGCGCCGCGCGCATGCCCTCGGCGCTGGCATAGCGCTTTTCCGGATCGACATGCATCGCGGTCATCACCACGTGGTCGACCTCAGCGGGCAGGCTCTCGACGAGCTCGCCGGGGCGCGGTGCCTGGCCGCTGCGCACTGCCGCGAACAGCGCCTCGACGCCGCCGCCCTTGTAGGGCTTGCGCCCGGTCAGCAGCTCGTAGAGCACCACGCCGCACGCATAGATATCTGCGCGGGCATCGACCTCGGCGCCGGTGAGCTGCTCGGGCGCCATGTAGGAGGGCGTGCCGACCATGCCGGCGCTGGTCGCCTCCATCGCGGTCAGCCGGGCGATGCCGAAATCGGTGAGCTTCACCGTGCCGTCATCGGTCAGCATGACGTTGGCGGGCTTGAGATCGCGGTGCACGATGCCGGCGGCGTGGATGCCCGAGAGACCGGCGAGGATCTGGGCAAAGATCGCGTGGATCTCCTCGAGCGGCAGGCGCGTACCCTCGGTCAGCCGGTCCTCGAGCGTGACCGAACGAACCCGCTCCATCACGAGGTAGGGCAGGCCGTCCTGCTGCAGGAAGTCGAAAACGGTGACGAGGTTGGCGTGCTGCACCCGGCCCGCGGCGCGGGCCTCGCGGCCGAAGCGATCGAGCCAGTCCTGGCTGCCCTCGCTGCCGATCAGGTGCTGGTGAATGGTCTTGATGGCGACGGGGCGGTCGATATCCGGATCTTGCCCGGCATAGACCACGCCCATGGCGCCCTCGCCCAGCACCCCGTCGATGCGGTACTTGCCGACCATGCGGCGCCCGCCGCCGGGTACGATGACGGTGGCATCAGACATCGATCATGCTCATCGCGCGTTCGAGGCTGCGGCGCATCCGGTTGAACGAGACCGAGAGCGAGCTGATCTCGTCGCGGCCCGGCTTCTTGTACTCGTCGACCGAGAAATCGCCCATGCTGACCTTCTCGGCGACCTCGGACATGCGGCGCACCGGGCGCAGCACGATCCGTCCGAGCATCAGGTTGGTGAGCACGAAGACCAGCAGAAACACCCCGGCGAGGCCCACGATCAGGATGATCCCGGTCTCGAGCGCGCGCTTGTCGGCGATCGACATCGGCGCCGAGATGATCTGCGCGCCCACGGTCTCGCCCAGCTCCCAGCCGAAGCCGTGATCGGGGCCGTAGAGATCGACCATGGCGGGCGGCGCGGCCTCGGGGGTCGAATGGCAGCGCAGGCAGCCCTCCTGGTAGATGGTCAGCGGGAAGGCCACGGTGAGGAAGCGCCCGTCCTCGCGGTCGACCACGGTCGAGAGCTGCTCGAGCGAGGGATCGGCGCGGAACTGGTCGATCAGGTCCTTCTCGAGCGGCGTCGGCAGGTCGGCGGGGTTGGTCGGATCTAGCGCGGCTTCCTTGTAGCTGAACTCGGGGAAGTGCTCCTGCACGTTGGCAAAGACCGAGCGCGCCGCGAAGGAGGTGACGGTCTCGGGCAGGAACAGGATGTCGTTGTCGTCCGAGAGCAGCGGGTCGATATTGGTGAGCGTGTAGGAGCGCACCGCCAGCGCGTTGGCACGCAGCAGCCGGATGGAGTCCTCGATCTCGTCCACCGCCGAGTCCTGCACGAAGCGGTAGGAAAGGCCGGCGGCGGCACCGATGCCGATGATACAGGCCAGAAGCAGGACGATGTTGTATTTGAAACGCAGGCCCATTGGGTGACTCCTTGGGGTTTGCGCGTCCTCGCGCGGGGTGGGAACAGGCGGGCCGAAGCCCGCGCGGGATCAGGAACTGAGGTCGAGAAGCTGGCGGCGGTTGAGCACGCCGGTGGTGTTTTCGGAGCGGCTCTGCTGGAACGCGGTGATCGCCTCGCGGGTCTGCGGGCCGAAGATCCCGTCCACGAGGCCACGGTAGAAGCCCTCGGCGCGCAGCTCGCGCTGGATGGTGCGCTTGGCCGAGCGCGAGAGCGACTGCTCGAGGATGCGCAGCTCCTCGACGGTCTCGGCGGGGGCCTGGGGTTCGGGCGTCGCCGCGATCACCGGTGCGGGCTGCGACGCGGGGGGCGGGGCGGGTACAGCGGCGGCTTCGGGTGTTTCGGGCTCCGGTGCCGGCTCTGGCTCAGGGGCGGCGCGCAGCAGGATGCGGTTCGAGGGCAGGTCGGACAGCGTCACGCCGTCCTTGGTGAACATGCCGCGCAGGATGGTGCCTAGATCGACCTCCTCCTGCCTGGCGGCGTCTTCGAGCACCGTCAGCACCGGACCGAATGCGCCGATCTCGGCCACCACCACGGCCCCTGCGCCGGGGACCGCATCGGGCGCGCGCACGACCTTGCTGATGCCGCCCGGAAGGCCCGTGGGCGGGGCGGTCACGGTCAGCACCACGGCGCCGCCCTGCTCTGAGAGCGCGGCGGAGCGGGCGAAGGCCAGCGTCGGGATCGCCTGGGTGAAAAGATCGGTCGAGCGGCCCAGCGTGGCCTCGGCGGGCAGCACGTAGTCGCGCCCCTCGAAGGTCACCGCGGGCGCGTCGAGATAGACGAGGGTGGCGCGGGAATCCTCGGCCTCGCGGGCGAAGCGCTGCAGGATCGAGCGCAGCTCGGCATTGTTGGGATCGGCGGCGCGCAGGGTCTCGGCGCCCATCAGCTGGAGCTGGGTCTGCACCGCGTCGGCCCGGGCCCCGCCATCGCCCACGGAGACCACGAGCGCGACGGTGCGGTCGCTGCCCTGCGCGTGTAGCGGCAGGGCGGTGATCATCAGGCTCAGGATCGTCAGAACTGCGCGGGCAAACATGGCAGGGCCTCTCTCGGTTGGCGTCGTTGCGCCGGAGCGGAGAGGCGGGGGCGGGGGAGAGCGCCCGGCCTGTCTCTGCTCCGGTCATCCCGTAGGTGCCCGGAGCAGAGAGCGAGGTTCATTTCATGGGGAAATTATTTCGCCGAGGCGGCGCGGCTCAGTCGTGACAGGCCGGGGCAGAGGCCTCGACCGCGCGCAGCGCCTCGCAGGCGTCGACCATCGGCACATCGCCATGCATCACCACCGCGCCATGCAGGGCGTGGGCGATGTCGGGGGCGGCGAGGTCGTTGTGCCGGGCGCGCAGAAGCGCCACGACGCCGCTCACATGGGCGGCGGCGACGGAAGAGCCGGAGACGTAGCGGTAATCGTTATGCGGGGCGGCGCTGATCACGTCGACCGCCGGGGCGGGGATCTGCCGCTCGGTGCCGTGCCCTGCGGCGATCACCCCCGGCAGCGAGGCGGGGAAGGTGGGCTCGGGGCTCTCGCCCCAGGCGGCCACGACGATCATCCCGGCAGCCTCCGCCGCCTCGACCAGCTCCTGCAAGAGCGGGTCCGGCGGGCCGCCGAGGCTCATGTTCAGCACGTGCACGTCGTTGAGGATGGCGAAGTTCAGCGCCCGCGCCAGCGAGAAACTGTTGCAGCGACCGCCCATCCCCTGCGGCTGCCAGCAGGCGCGCAGCCCGATCAACTGTGCCTGCGGGGCGACGCCGATCATGCCGATCTCGTTGTCGGCATCGGCGGCGATGATGCCGGCAATGGCGGTGCCATGCGGCTCGGCGGCGCTTCCCTGCGCATTGCCGACGAAATCGCGCAGGTCGGCGAGCCGGTTCGCGAGGTCCGGGTGATCGCTGTCGATGGCGCTGTCGATGACGCCGACGCGCACCCCTGCGCCGGTGCTGAGCCGGTGGGCGGCAGCGGCGTTGATCTGTTTGAGTGCGTTCTGCATCGGCAGCAGCGGGTCGCGGTAGAGCACCTCGAACACCTGGAAGTCGTTCATCCGCTGCACCGTGCGAATCTGCGCATCGGCCTGCATCCGGGCGATCAGCGCATCGAGATCCGGCGTGCCGGCGGTGTCGACCACGAGGCAATGCACGGACAGAGATTGCAACGGCCATTCGGCGGTGAGGGTGACGTCGAAACGCGCCTCGATCTCGGCGGCGACGGCGCTCAGCGCGTCGGGCTCCGCCAGCGGCACGGTGAGGATGAGGTGGGTCTGCGTGGCGATGCCATCGGCCGGTACCAGCCGCCAGGGCGGCGCCTGCTGCGCCCGCAAGGGGGTGGCAAGCAGGAGGGTGGCGAGGAGAAGCGAGACGATGGCACGCAGCATGGGGATCACTCGTTGGGGGCGGCGAACAGGACCTCGGAGGTGGCCATCAGCGCCTGCGCGGTGGTTGCGAGATCGGCTTCCGGGGCGGCGGCGGCGGTGTAGACGCCGGTCTCGGAGGGGCCATCGAGCAGCGTCAGACCATGCGCGGCGAGGAGCTGCGTCAGGTCGTCCTCGGCCAGATCGCCGGCAAGCTGGAACTTGACCGCATGGTCGGCATCGGCGCCGCTGGTCAGGGTCTGGTAGTCGTCGCCTATCGGCTGGAACAGGATCACCGCGAGCAGCACGCAGGCGGCGACGCCAAGCCCTCCGAGCGCGTAGCCCCCGCGCAGACCGGCGAACCAGCCCTTTGACTGCGGCACCGGCGCGCGGGCCGCCGCCTCGGCGTCGATCTGGGCGCGCAGCTTTTCCCAACTGCGGTCGACGGGGGCTTCAGAAGGGTCGACGGTGGCGACCTGCTGGGCGAGGTCGTGCTGTCGGGCGACTTCGGCGGCGAATTGCGGAGAGACACGGGCCTGGTGTCTGACCAGCTCTGCCTCGTCCTCGGGCAGGCTGCCGTTGACGTACCACGGGATCAGCTCCCAAGCGGTCTCGTAGGCGTCTGACCTCGGGATGTGGTTGGAATCATGCAACTGCGTTCTCCGAACTCTGGTGCGCCTCGTCCGACAGCATCTCGCGCAGGCGTTTGCGTGCCGTCATCATGCGCGTCTTCACGGTGCCCACCGGGCACTCGAGGATTTCCGCGATCTCCGTATAGAGATAGCCGTTATAATAGGTGAGCTCCACAACCGCGCGCAATTCCGGTGTCAGTTGCTGGAGCGCGGCAGCGAGATCCTTCTTGTGCATCACCGCAGTTTCGGTGTCGCTGCCGTCGGCCACAAGTCCTTCGTCCAATTCCACGTCTCCTTTGCGCTTGCCGAGCTTCTGGCGCTGCTTGAGCGACATCCGGTAGGCGATCCCGAAGATCCACGACGAGGGCTTCGACAGCCCCTGAAAGCGGTCGGCGGTGCGCCACACGGTCATCAACGCATCGTTGGCGACCTCCTCGGCGGACTCGGCGTTGTCGGTGATGCGCCTCGCGAAATGCATCAGCTTGGGAAAGTACTTCCGATGCAGTTCCTCGAACGCTGTGACGTCGCCTTCGGCGACGGCAGCCAGCAAGGCCTCGTCGGTTCTGGGCTTTGGGCCGGTACGGGCGGCCCGGAGGGAATTGAATATGCGCATGCCAAATCATCGCTTTGCTGTCTGCGGTGATAGGTGCCCCGACGATTGAAAATGGTTCATCGGATCAACAGAAATTTTGGGCACCCGGAAACCGGAGTGGAAATGTGCATCCGGACGAGACCTGCCCGGGCCGCGATGGCATCGCTTCGCGCGCCGCTCGGGCGGTCCACCGCGAAGGTGAAAGATGAGCGCCGTCACAGCCCCGGCGTGGCGGGATCGCGTCTGGCCTGGCGATCCACCCGCGCTTTCGCGGAGCTGGTCAGAGTCTTCATCTTCCGGTTGATGCCGCGCCGCCGAGGTGAGACGCCGGTTCGGTCTTGAGCGCAAGTTCTAAGTGGCTCGTTTATATACATACATCATTCGCCTCTCACGAAGCGTTGTCGCCACCGTTGTAATCGCCGTTGTAATCGACGCGATATTCGATTTTTTCGAAAATCAATCCGTGGTTGCGGCTCGATTGCCTGAAAAGCAGGCGGTTTGAGAACAAAGGCCGTGTCCCGAAGCGAAATGCGCCTCCGGGCGCAGAGCGCAAAACGGCCCGGCAGCCTCTTGGGCGACCGGGCCGTGCGCGGGGAGCATGGGGACAGGTGAACGGCTTACTTGAGCACGTGCCAGACGCCGCCGACGCCGTCGCCATTGACGTCGCCCGGTGCGCTGTCGCCGGCCCAGTAGTACAGCGGCATACCCTTGAACGCCCACTGCTCGGCACCGTCCTTGCGGGTCACGAGGCTGAAGTTGCCCTCGGCGCTGGCGCCCGACTTGGCGACGAACGGCGGCCAGCTTGCGGCGCAGCCGTCGTAGCAGTTGCTGGTGCCCGGCGCGTCCTTGTCGAAGATGTAGAGGGTCATGCCCTCGCCATCGACGAGAACGCCGCCGCCGGACATGCCGGCCGGGGCCGCGATGGCGGTGGTTGCGGCGACGGACACGGCGGCGCCGGCAATCAGGGTGAGAAGTTTCATGCAAAGGTCTCCTGTGGTGGTGTCTGGCCCAGACCATCTCGTTCTGGATACCGGGTTAGTGCCGGTGCCCCACCACAGGGTTCATTCGTGCGCGATATATTCCAAGGCTTCGAGCGCCGGGCTCAGCCAAGCGCGATGATCGGCCCGTCGAGCAGCCCCATCAGGTCGCCGAAATAGCCGCCCGAGCGGGCCGGACGCGTCGGGTCCGACGTAATGGCGACGGCGAGATCGCGCTCCGGGTGGGCGGCGATCACCTGCCCGCCATAGCCGCGCCCGAGGATCCAGCCGCTGTCGCTCAGGAACCAGCCGTAGCCATAGCCGAGACCGGACCAGCGCGAGCGGGTGCGGGCCTCTTGCGAGGCGTCGACCCAGTCGGCGGGCAGCACCTGCGCGCCGTCGTAGCGTCCGCCGTCGCGCATGGCGACGGCCACGCGCAGCATCGCCTGGGGCGTCAGCGCCATCTCGTTGCCGCCAAAGTAGAAGCCCTGCGGATCGCGGGTCCAGGGCGGGATTTCGATGCCGAGCGGGGTGCCGAGGTGTCGCCGCGCAAGTGTCAGCAGGCTGTCGCCGGTGGCAGTGGCGATCGCGGCCCCCAGAAGATGCGTGGTGCCGGTGGAATAGATCATCTGGCCGCCATTCTCTGCCACGCGCGGCTGGCGCAGCACGTAGGCGACCCAGTTCGAGGAACTGACCCAGGCACCGTAATTCGCCCCCGAGGTGCGCTCGAGCCCGGCGCGCAGGGTGACGAGATCACGCATGGTGAGATCTTCGACGCCCTCGGTGGCCCCCGACGGGATCAGGCTCGGGGCGACATCGCCGAGCCGCGCCTCGACGCTCTCGATGCCGCCCTCGTCGATCACCGCGCCGAGGATCAGCGCAAGCACGCTCTTGGAGCAGGACTTGATATTGGCGACCCGGGTCAGACCGGGGCCGCGCGGGGCCTCGGCCAGCAGCGTCTCGTCGCCGCGGCGGATCTGGATCGAGTGCAACTGGTCGAGATCGACCGCGAGGTCGCGGATCTCGTCTGTGCTTTGCTGGGCGCGCAGCAGCGACGGCGCGGCGAGGCTGCCGGCGAGGGCGAGAGAGAAGTGTCGGCGCGACAGCATGGCGGACTCCTGCGATTTGCGTGTCACAAGATTTGGCAGGCGTTCCGGGAAAGGAAACCCGCGCGGCGGGGCGCGCGGGTCACGCCGCATCAACAGCCGGTGATGCGGCGCTCAGAACAGCTCGATATAGCGCTCGATCTCCCACTGGGTCACGTGGCGCAGGTAATCCTGCACCTCGAAGCGGCGCGAGCGCACAAAGTGATCGACGAAGCTGTCGCCAAAGAGCGAGCGCGCTGCCTCGCTGGCCTCGAGCCGGTCGGTGGCCTCGACGAGATCGCGCGGGAACCGTGCGCTGGCGGCGGGCTGCACTTCGTAGGCGCTGCCCTTGACCGGGGCGGGCGGCTCGGCGCCGGTCTCGATGCCGCGCAGACCGGCGGCGAGGCAGAGCGCCATAACCGCGTGCGGGTTGGAGTCTGCCGCGGGCACGCGGAACTCGATGCGCGTCGCCTCGGGGCTGTCGTTGATGATGCGCACCGCGGCGGTGCGGTTCTGCACGCCCCAGCTTGCCCATGTCGGCGCCCAGGCCCCGGGCACCAGCCGCTTGTAGGCGTTGACCGTCTGCGCCGTCAGCACCAGCATCTCGGGCATCAGCTCGAGCACCCCGCCGAGGAAATGCCGTGCCGTCTGCGACAGCCCGTCCGGCGTGTTGGGATCGGCGAACGCCGGTGCGCCGTCCTTCTGCAGTGAGATGTGGAAATGCCCGGACTGGCCCGAAAGCTCGGGCGAGAGCTTGGACATGAACACGGTGGTCAGCGCGTTGCGGGCGAAATAGGCTCGCGCGAAATTGCGGAACAGCGCCGCGTCATCCGCTGCCTTGACGCCCGAAGCCACCGTGAGGGGGGCCTCGAAGCAGCCCGGCCCAAGCTCGGTATGCAGGCTGTCGAGGCCGATATCCATCAGGCTCATGCATTGCCGCAGCCCGTCGAACAGGTCGCCATAGGCGGCCGCCGATTGCAGCGAGTAGGTGCGGTTGGCCTTGGCGAAATGCTGCAGGTCGCGATAGCGCTTCTCGCGCAGGCTGTCGGCAGTCTCGTCGAGCAGGAAGAACTCGTATTCGAAGGCAGCGGTGACGTCGAAGCCCATCGCCTCGGCCTTGGCAAGATGCTTGAGCAGCTGGTTGCGGGGGGATTTCTTGCCGAACTCGCCGGTGAAGTCCGCGACCATCACCTCGGCATCGGCGCCGAAGGGCCAGTGCCGGCGGGTCTCGGGGAAGATCTGTGCCGGGCGGTCGATATAGGTCTCGCTGTCGTCCCATGTCTTCTCGGCGCTGTCCCAGGCGTGCAGCACGTCGCAGAAGCTGTAGCCCTTCTCGATCAGCTTGTCGGCCTTGCTGCTGTCCATCAGCTTGTGGCGGAACAGCCCGTCGAGGTCGAAGATGCCCACATGGACGTCGCGAGAGACGTGTTCGGGGATGCCGTTGCTGTCCATGAGGGGCTGCTCCTTGCTTGTCTTTTTGTCCGCCATGGGCGGGTTCGGGCGGAGTTTGACCGGCACAAGGGGGCTGTCAAGGAACCGCGCGCCATTGCTGCCGTCGAGAGGAAGCATCTGGCGAAAATGGATAAATTCTGCGCAGGTCCTGTGGCCGGTCACGTTGTGATCAGGGGTGGCGCGCGCCGATTGCCACGCCGCTCGTGCCGCGCATAGTATCGCCGTCATGGACGAGCCCGACGCGCTGACCCAGGACGACCCCAATGCCATGACCGACGAGGCATGGCAGTCGGTGCTGCGCGCCGTCGACCAGACCTATTCCGAGCTGGTGGCGCATCAGGAACAGCTCGAGCACCAGAATGCCGAGCTGACCGCCGCCAAGCATCTCATTGAAGGCGTGCTGCATTCGGTGAGCGACGTGCTCATCGTGATCGACCGCGACGGCAGCGTTGCCGAGGCCAGCGAGTCGCTCTTCGCGCTGGTCAGTGGCGGGGCGCCTGAGGTGCTCGGCCGCCCGGTGGCCGAGATCTTCGATGCCGAGGGCGCGGCGCAGATTGCCACCGCGCTGAACCAGCTGCGCATGAACCACGCGGTGGCGGATTTCGAGGCCAGCATCCCCACCGAGACCGGCGCGCAGCCGTTCCACATCGTGCTGTCGCCCCGGCTCGACGCGCGCGACCGCTTCGGCGGCGCGGTGCTCAGCGGGCGCCCGCTGGGCGAGCTGCGCCGCGCCTATGCCGAGCTCGAGCTCAGCCATGAGCAGCTCAAGCAGGCGCAGAGCCAGATCGTGCGCAACGAGAAGCTGGCCTCGCTGGGGCGGCTGCTGGCGGGGGTGGCGCACGAGCTCAACAACCCGATCAGCTTCGTCTATGCCAGCACCCATGCGCTGGAGAAATATGTCGGCCAGTTCGAGACCTATTTCCAACAGGTCCAGTCCGGTGCCAGCCGCGACGAGCTGGTGCGGCTGCGCAGCGAGCTCAAGCTCGAGCGCGCGCTGGGCAATCTCTCGACCGCGATCCACGGCGCACGCGAGGGTGCCGAGCGGGTGCGCGACATCGTCGCCGACCTGCGCCGCCTGTCCTCGGAAGGCAGCGGCGAGAAGGTGGTCTTCGACCTCGCTGAGACCGCGCGCGTCGGGGCCCGCTGGGTCGAGCGCGGTGCCAAGTCCGGCGTCACGGTGGCGTTTACTGGCGAAGACAGCCTGCGCGTGCTTGGCGTGCCGGGCCATATCCAGCAGATCGTGATGAACCTCGTGCAGAACGCGCTCGACGCGGTGGACGGGGGCGCGGCCCCAGAGGTCCGCATTGATCTCGCCGTGCAGGGCGGACGGGCGCGGATGACCGTGTCGGACAACGGTCCCGGCATTCCTGATGAACAGCGCGCGGCGGTGTTCGACCCGTTCTTCACCACCAAGCCGGTGGGCAAGGGCACCGGGCTTGGGCTTTCCATCAGCGCCAAGATCGCCGATGAACATGGCGGGCAGCTTTCGCTGCTGCCCGGGCCGGGGGCGGTCTTCGTGCTCGACCTGCCGCTGGCGGACACACCGGGAGAGGCCTGAATGAATATCCTCTGGCTGCAATCGGCCGGCTGCGGCGGCTGCACCATGTCGCTGCTCTGCGCCGAGAACCCCAACGTGCTCGACACGCTGGGCGATGCCGGCATCGAGTTCCTCTGGCACCCGTCGCTCTCGGTCGAGACCGGCTGCGAGGTGCAGGCGCTGCTGAGCGCGGTTGAACGCGGCGAGATCGCGCTCGACGTGCTGTGCTTCGAGGGCTCGGTCGTCACCGGCCCGCGCGGGACGGGCAAGTTCCACATGCTGGCCGGCACCGGGCGCTCGATGCTCGACTGGGTGCGGGCGCTGGCGCCGATGGCCGAGCACGTGGTGGCGGTGGGCACCTGCGCGGCGTTTGGCGGCATCACCGCGGCGGGCGGCAACCCGGCCGGCGCGGTGGGGCTGCAATATGACGGCCGCCAGAAGGGCGCGGCGCTCGACGAGGGCTTCACCAGCCGCTCCGGCCTGCCGGTGATCAACGTGGCGGGCTGCCCGACGCATCCCGCCTGGGTCATCGAGACGCTGCTGATGCTGGCGGGCGGGGCGCTGGGCGCGGGCGATCTCGACGTGCTCGCCCGGCCGCGCTTCTACGCCGATCACCTGGTGCATCACGGCTGCACCAAGAACGAGTTCTACGAGTACAAGGCCAGCGCCCGGACGCTTTGCGAGATGGGCTGCATGATGGAGCATCTGGGCTGCGTCGGCACCCAGGCGGTGGGCGATTGCAACATCCGCCCGTGGAATGGCGAGGGATCGTGCACGCGCGGGAATTACCCCTGCATCGCCTGCACCGCACCGGAATTCGAAGAGCCCGGTCACCCGTTCACCGAGACGCCGACCATCGCGGGCATCCCGGTAGGGCTGCCCTCGGACATGCCTAAAGCGTGGTTCATGGCGCTGGCCTCGCTCTCAAAAGCCGCGACACCGCAGCGCATCGAGCGCAACGCCCATTCCGACCGCCTCGTACAGGCGCCAAGCGTGAAGGCCCGCAAATGAGCGACAGGCAGCTGCTGGTCGGCCCGTTCAACCGTGTCGAGGGCGATCTCGAGATCCGCCTCGATGTGACCGATGGCCGGGTCTCGGAGGCGCGGGCCAACTCGCCTCTGTTCCGCGGTTTCGAGATGATGTTGCAGGGCAAGGCGCCAAGCGACGCGCTGACCCTGACGCCGCGGATCTGCGGCATCTGCTCGATCAGCCAGTCGGCGGCGGCCGCGCTGGCGCTGGCCGATGCCGGCGGGGTGACGATGCCACCACAGGGGCGGCTGGCGGCGGCGATCCTGCACGGGGTGGAGAACCTCTGCGATCACATCAGCCATTTCGCGCTGTTCTTCATGCCGGACTTTGCCCGGCCCATCTATGCCGGACGCACGTGGCACGACCGCGCGGTGGCGCGCTACACCGCGCAGCAGGGCTCGGCGGTGCGGCCGCTGATCGAGGCGCGGGCGCAGCTCTTCCACATCGTGGGGCTTCTGGGCGGCAAGTGGCCGCACACGCTGGCGATCCAGCCCGGCGGGGTCACCCGCGCGCCCGATGCGCGCGACCGCATCCGCATCCAGACCACCCTGCGCGCCGCCAGGCGCGTGCTGGAGCGCGAGCTCTTCGGCGGGTCGTTGGAGGCCTTCGCGGCGCTGGGTTCGGTGTCGGGGTACGAGGGCTGGGCCGGCGGCGACGTGGCGCTGTTCTCGGAGATCTCGGCGGATCTGGGGCTGGACGGGATCGGCGTGGGGCCGAAGCGGTATCTCTCCTGCGGGGCCTATCCGCTGGCCGAGGGCCGCGTGACCGGGGCCGGCGTCTGGGAGGACGGGGCGGTCTCCGCCTTCGATCCGGGCGAGATCGTCGAGGATGTGAGCCACGCCTGGATGCTGGGCGAGCCGGCGCATCCGGCGCAGGGCGCGACGCTGCCCGACGAGGACATGGCCGAGCCGGGCTACAGCTGGTGCAAGGCGCCGCGTCTGGGCGGGCGCACGGTCGAGGTTGGCGCGCTGGCGCGGCAGGTGCTCGACGGGCACCCGCTGTCGCTGGCGCTGGCCGGGGAGGGCTCGGTGCGGGCGCGCATCGCGGGACGGCTGCTCGAGATCGCCCGCACGGTGCTCTGGCTCGAGGACTGGGCGGCGGCGCTGGATCCTGGGGCGGTGTTCATGGACCCGGCGCCGGCGCTGCGCGAGGGCTCGGGCGTGGGGCTCGTCGAGGCGGCGCGCGGCACGCTGGGGCACTGGATCACGGTCGAGAAGGGGCGGATAACGCGCTACCAGATCGTGGCGCCGACGACGTGGAATTTCTCGCCGCGCGATGCCGGCGGCGTGCCGGGGCCGGTCGAGGCGGCGCTGGTAGGGGCGCCGGTGGGCGAGGGCGAGACCACGCCGGTGATGGTGCAGCACGTGGTGCGGAGTTTCGATCCATGCATGGTCTGCACGGTGCATTGACCTCGAGGGCAGAGGGGGGCGCTGCCCCCGTCCGCGCCGGGCGCGGACTCCCCCGGGATATTTTTGGCCAGAAGAAGATGCGGGCGTGGTGAGCGGGCGGCGCATCAGGGTGCGCGGGCAGGTGCAGGGGGTGGGGTTTCGCCCCTTCGTCTGGTCGCTGGCGCAGCGCTTGGGGGTGTCCGGAGAGGTGTCGAACGACGCCGAGGGGGTGCTGATCCTCTGTGCCGGGGGCGATCTCGACGGGTTCGAGGCCGCGTTGCGGGGCGAGGCGCCGCCGCTGGCGCGGGTCGACGCGGTGGAGAGCTGTGCGGCGGAGGTGCCGGTGGGAGAGGGCTTTGCCATCGTGGCCTCCGGCGGGCCGGGGGCGGAGACGCGGGTGACGCCGGATGCGGCGAGCTGCGGTGACTGCGTGGCCGAGATCTTCGACGTGGGGCGGCGGCGCGGCTACCCCTTCACCAACTGCACCAATTGCGGGCCGCGCTTCACCATCCTCACCGGGCTGCCCTATGACCGGGCGCAGACCACCATGGCGGGCTTTGTGCTGTGTGATGCGTGTCGGGCGGAATATGAGGACCCGGGCGACCGGCGTTTCCATGCCCAGCCGGTGGCCTGCCCGGATTGCGGGCCGCGACTATGGTTCGAACGTGAGGGGCGCGAGGTCGAGGGGGATGCGGTGGCGCGCGCCGCGGAGGCGCTTGGGCGCGGCGCGATCCTCGCGGTGAAGGGCCTGGGCGGGTTTCACCTGTGTTGTGATGCCACCGACGCTATGGCCGTGGGGGCGCTGCGCGAGCGCAAGCGGCGCCCGGCGAAGCCGCTGGCGCTGATGGCGTCTCTCGAAGTGCTGAAGGGCTATGCGGTGCCGGGGGAGGCCGAGCTGGCCCTGCTGCGGGAGTCGGCGGCGCCGATCGTTCTGTTGTCGAAGCAGGAGGGCGGCCTGCCCGAGGCACTGGCGCCGGGGCAGGGGGCGCTGGGCTGGATGCTGCCCTACACGCCGCTGCATCATCTGCTCTGTGCCGCTGTGGGGCGGCCCTTGGTGATGACCAGCGGCAATCTCTCGGGCGAGCCGCAGGCCATCGGCAATGCCGAGGCGCGCGAGACGCTCGGTGGACTCGTTGACGCCTCCCTCATGCATGACCGCGACATCGCCCGGCGGCTCGATGACAGCGTCGAGCGGATCACGCCGCAGGGGCCGATGGTGCTGCGCCGGGCGCGCGGGCGGGTGCCGGGTACGCTGGCGCTGCCCGATGGCTTCCCGACGCGACAGGTGGTGGCCTATGGCGGGCAGATGAAGGCGGCGATTTGCCTGGTGAAGAACGGACAGGCGCTGCTTGGACATCACCTTGGCGAGCTCGACGACGCGCTGACATGGGAGGCCTTCCTGCAGGCGGATCGCGACTACGCGGCGCTGTTCGATCATCGTCCCGAGGCGGTGGCCTGCGACCTGCACCCGGGCTACCGCGCGAGCCAGCATGCGCAGGGGCTGGGGCTTCCTGTGGTCGAGGTGCAGCATCATCACGCCCATCTCGCGGCCTGCCTTGGCGAGAACCGCTGGCCGCTCGACGCAGGACAGGTGGCGGGGATCGTGCTCGATGGCACCGGGCTGGGCGCGGACGGAACGCTCTGGGGCGGCGAGCTGCTGCTCGGTGATTACCGGGGGGGCGAGCGGCTGGGATGGCTGCGCCCGGCGCCGCTGGTCGGTGGCGACCGGGCGGCGAGGGAGCCGTGGCGCAACGCGCTGGTGCGGCTCGATCAGGCCGGGCTGGGGGACGAGGCCGAGGCGTTGTTCGCGGCGTACCCGCTGGCGCCGCTGCGCATGGCTGCCGCGAAAGGGTTGAACGCGCCGCTCTCTTCCAGCGCCGGGCGGCTTTTTGATGCGGTGGCGGCCTGTCTCGGGATCTGCCCGGCGGTGCAGAGCTATGAGGGCGAGGCGGCGATGCGGCTCGAGGCGCTGGCCGGGGGCGCGGGCGAGGGCTATGACCTGCCCTTCGCAAAGGGCGTCTTCGACACCGCGCCGCTGTTCCGGCAGCTCGTTCAGGACGGGCGCGCCGGCGTGCCAGTGGCGCAGCGGTCGTGGCGCTTCCATGCCGGGCTGGCGGAGGCCTTCGCGGCGCAGGCGCGGGCGCTGGTCGAGAGCGGGCAGGCAGAGGCGGTGGCGCTCTCGGGGGGCTGCTTCCAGAACGCGCTGCTGCTCGATCTCACGGTGAAGGCGCTGGGCGACGTGCCGGTGCTGATTCACCGCAAGACCCCTGCCAACGATGGCAGTTTGGCGCTGGGGCAGGCGCTGGTGGCGCTCGCAAGGCTGGAAAGCCGCTGACCGGAGCCCGGCGCGGCCCGGAAAGCCCCTGACCGTGCCGTGCCCCCTCCTCTCCATCTAACATACTGTCGAGGTTCATCTTTTCGAAGCGCCCGCGAAACGGGCATCGGGCTTCCGCACACGGCGGCATACCGCGATGCTCGGTGAATGCTGCGCGACAGGGAGCGTCGGCGCAGGGATTTCGCGAATTGGAGGAGGGCGCCAGCTTGAGCCAGATCGAAACCTTCTACGAGGTCATGCGCAGCCAGGGCATCACCCGGCGCAGTTTCATGAAATACTGCTCGCTGACCGCCGCCGCGCTGGGCCTCGGCCCGGCCTTCGTCCCCAAGATCGCGCATGCGATGGAGACCAAGCCGCGCACCCCGGTGATCTGGGTGCACGGGCTGGAATGCACCTGCTGCTCCGAGAGCTTCATCCGCAGCGCGCACCCGCTCGCCAAGGATGTCGTGCTGTCGATGATCAGCCTCGATTACGACGACACTCTGATGGCGGCGGCCGGCCACCAGGCCGAGGCGGCGCTGCAGGACACCATCGACAAGTACAAGGGCAACTACATCCTCGCGGTCGAGGGCAACCCGCCGCTAAACGAGGACGGCATGTATTGCATCGTCGGTGGCAAGCCCTTCGTTGATCAGCTCAAGCACGCTGCCGAGCACGCCAAGGCGATCATCTCCTGGGGCGCCTGCGCCTCCTATGGCTGCGTGCAGGCCGCCAAGCCCAACCCGACCCGTGCCACCCCCGTTCACAAGGTCATTACCGACAAGCCGATCATCAAGGTGCCGGGCTGCCCGCCCATCGCCGAGGTGATGACCGGGGTGATCACCTACATGCTCACCTTTGACCGTCTGCCGGAACTTGATCGGCAGGGGCGGCCGGCGATGTTTTACTCTCAGCGTATCCATGACAAGTGCTATCGCCGGCCGCATTTCGATGCCGGTCAGTTCGTCGAGGCCTGGGACGACGAGAACGCGCGCAAGGGCTATTGCCTCTACAAGATGGGCTGCAAGGGGCCGACCACCTACAACGCCTGCTCGACCGTGCGCTGGAACGAGGGCGTCTCGTTCCCGATCCAGTCGGGCCATGGCTGCATCGGCTGTTCGGAAGACGGCTTCTGGGACCAGGGCAGCTTCTACAACCGCGTCACCGACCTGACCCAGTTCGGGGTCGAGGCCAATGCCGACAAGATCGGCATGGCGGCGGCCGGCGTGGTCGGCGGCGGCATTGCGCTGCACGCCGCCGTCTCGGCTCTGAAATCGGCACAGAAGAAGACCCAGTCTTCGAAAGAGGAGGTGTAACCGATGGTTATCCAGACCCCCAATGGCTACACGCTCGACAATGGCGGCCAGCGCGTGGTGATCGACCCGGTGACTCGGATCGAGGGCCACATGCGCTGCGAGGTCAACGTCAACGATGACAACATCATCACCAACGCGGTCTCGACCGGCACCATGTGGCGTGGGCTCGAGGTCATTCTCAAGGGCCGCGACCCGCGTGACGCCTGGGCCTTCACCGAGCGCATCTGCGGCGTCTGCACCGGCACCCACGCGCTGACCTCCGTGCGCGCGGTCGAGGATGCGCTCAGCATCTCGATCCCCGACAACGCCAACTCGATCCGCAACATGATGCAGCTGGCGCTCGAGATCCACGACCACGTGGTGCATTTCTACCACCTGCACGCGCTCGACTGGGTGAACCCGATCAACGCGCTCAAGGCCGACCCAAAGGCGACCTCGGAGCTGCAGCAGACCGTGGGCCCGAACCATCCGCTGTCGTCGCCGGGCTATTTCCGCGATGTGCAGAACCGGCTGAAGAAATTCGTGGAATCCGGTCAGCTGGGTCTCTTCAAGAACGGCTACTGGGACAACCCCGCCTACAAGCTGCCGCCCGAAGCGGACCTGATGGCGACAACCCACTACCTCGAGGCGCTGGATCTCCAGAAGGAGATCGTCAAGGTCCACACCATCTTCGGCGGCAAGAACCCGCATCCGAACTGGCTGGTGGGCGGCGTACCGTGCCCGATCAACATGGATGGCGTGGGCTCGGTCGGCGCGATCAACATGGAGCGGCTCAACATGGTCTCGTCGATCATCGACCAGACCCAGGAGTTCAACCGCAACGTCTATATCCCCGACGTGAAGGCGATCGGTGGCTTCTACCGCAACTGGCTCTACGGTGGTGGCCTGTCGTCGCAGGCCTGCCTCGCCTATGGCGACATCCCCGAGCATCCCAACGATTTCTCGCCCGAGCAGCTGCACCTGCCGCGCGGCGCGATCGTCAACGGCAACCTCAACGAGGTGCTCGACGTGGACGTGCGTGATCCCGAGCAGGTGCAGGAGTTCGTGGACCACTCGTGGTACACCTATGGCGAGGCCGGCAAGGGCCTGCACCCGTGGGACGGTGTCACCGAGCCGAAATACGAGCTCGGCCCCAACGCCAAGGGCACCCGGACCGACATCAAGGAGCTCGACGAGGCGGCGAAATACTCGTGGATCAAGGCGCCGCGCTGGCGCGGTCATGCGATGGAGGTGGGCCCGCTGGCGCGCTACATCGTCGGCTACGCCAAGGGTCACGAGGACATCCGCGACCAGGTCGACCGGCTGCTGTCGGACATGGACCTGCCGATGGAGGCGCTGTTCTCGACGCTGGGCCGCACCGCGGCGCGGGCGCTCGAGTCGGAGTATTGCGGCCGTCTGCAACGGCACTTCTTCGACAAGATGATGACCAACATCCGCAACGGCGACGAGTCGACCGCGAATGTTGAGAAATGGGATCCCTCGACCTGGCCCTCCGAGGCCAAGGGCGTGGGCATGACCGAGGCGCCGCGCGGCGCGCTGGGGCACTGGATCAAGATCAAGGACGGGCGCATCGAGAACTACCAATGCGTCGTGCCGACCACGTGGAACGGCTCGCCCCGCGACACCGCCGGCAATATCGGCGCCTTCGAGGCCTCGCTGATGAACACCAAGGTCGAGCGCCCCGAGGAGCCGGTCGAGATCCTGCGCACGCTGCATAGTTTCGACCCGTGCCTCGCGTGTTCGACGCACGTGATGTCGCCAGACGGCGACGAGCTGGCAAACGTCAAGGTCCGCTGAGGAGGAGAGGATACATGAAAAAGGCACTCGCATTCTGGCTGGCCTCCGCCTCGGCGGCCTTCGCCCATGCCGGTCACGACGCGGCCCTGCCCGCCGACGGAGCGGCGCACTGGCTGCTCTCGCCGCTGCACGGGCTGGGCGTCCTGGCGCTGGCCGGCATCCTGTGGATGGTGCTGCGCGCCCGCCGCAAGGAGTGAGCCGATGGAGCAGAAAACCGTTCCGCCCCGCGACCCGGAGGCCGACCCGCTTTCGACCTCCCGTCTGACCGGAGACGCCACCGACCAGGACATCGAGTCGATCCGCCGGCGCACCTCGGTCTTCGTCTACGAATGGCCAGTGCGGCTGTGGCACTGGATCAACGCGGCGCTGATCATGATCCTGATCGGCACCGGCTGGCTGATCGCCTCGCCGCTGCCGTCGATGAACTTCGCCGAGGCGACGTTCCAGTTCGTCATGGGCTACAACCGTTTCATCCACTTCGCCGCCGGGCAGTTGCTGACCGTGGCCTTCGCGGCCCGGGTCTACTGGGCGCTGGTGGGCAACCATCATTCCAAGCAGCTGTTCTACGTTCCGGTGTGGAAGAAATCGTGGTGGAAAGAGGTCGTCCACGAACTGCGCTGGTATGCCTTCCTCGAGGACGTTCCGAAGAAATACGTGGGCCACAATCCGCTGGCGCAGGTGGCGATGTTCTTCTTCATGACCGTCGGCATCACCTTCATGCTTCTGACCGGCTGGGCGCTCTACGCCGAGGGCGCGGGGCAGGGCTCGCTGCCGGACCTGGCGATGGGCTGGCTCATCGCCTGGGTGCAGAACACTCAGGTGCTGCACTCGCTGCATCACCTCGGCATGTGGTTCATCATCATCTTCATGATGATCCATATCTACGCCGCGATCCGCGAGGATATCATGTCGCGCCAGTCGATGGTCTCTACGATGATCTCCGGTCACCGCACCTTCAAGGACGACCTGCCGGACTGAGGTTTCCGGTTTTGGACGACACGTGGAACGGGCCCTTGCAGGGCCCGTTTTTCTTTCTGGCATCCACCCTTGCGGATTGATCTTTTTATGGAAAGCATCCTTCCATAACGGAATCCGTTAGTCTCATCGAGTTCAGACTTTATGTGTTTATTTTCATAAGGATAGGTAAAGGTGACTGGCAGATGCAGAATCCCTGCCAGGCGCGGGCGGACACGATAATCTCGTTCGGGCCAGCAGGCGGAAACACGTCTTTCGCCGGGCAAGCAAGGGGAGGGGACGGCATGGCGCGCAAGGCGCTCATTCTCGGCATCGGCAACGTGCTCTGGGCGGACGAGGGATTCGGCGTGCGCTGCGTCGAGCATCTCGCGGATACGCTTTCCTTCGGAGACGACGTCAGGGTGCTCGACGGTGGCACGCAGGGGCTCTACCTGCTGCCCTTCCTCGAAGAGGCCGACCTGCTCGTGGTGTTCGACGCGGTGGACTACGGCCTCCAGCCCGGCACCATGAAGGTGGTCGAGGGCGACGAGGTGCCGCGCTTCATGGGCGCCAAGAAGATGTCGCTGCACCAGACCGGCTTCCAAGACGTGATCGCCACCGCCCAGCTGATGGATTACTGCCCCGCCGAGCTTCTGCTCGTCGGCTGCCAGCCCGAGGAGCTCGAGGATTACGGCGGCGGCTTGCGCCCGGTCGTCGCGGCGCGCATCCCCGAGGCGGTGCAGATCGCCCGCGACTGGCTGGCGGCGCGCGGCTTTCACGCCACCGATGGCCGCACCGAGACCGACGCGCTGGCCGACAGCGCCATCCGGCATCAGGCCTACGAGGCCGGTCGCCCGACCGAGGAAGAGGCCTGCCGCACCGGCGATGCCCGCTTCTTCCCGGCGGCGGAGTAGGCCCGATGTGCGTCGGCATCCCGATGAAGATCCTCTCGGTCGACGGCATCGCCGGCCACGCCACCGGCGACGAGGGCGAGGCGCTGATCGACCTGTCGCTGGTCGGCGACGTGGCGCCCGGCACCTGGGTGCTGACCCATCTCGGCCATGCCCGCGAGGTGATCTCCGAGCAGGAGGCCGAGTTGATCGCCCGGGCCCTGCGCGGCCTGCGCAGCATCATGCAAGGGGCAGGGGCGGGTGACGCCTTTGCCGATCTCGACAACCGCAGTCCCGCCCTGCCGCCGCATCTCGAAGCGGCGCGGCTGGCGGGTAAGACAACCGCCTGAACAAGACGGCCCGAGCAAACCGGCCCGCGTACACGGCCTGAGCCGCGCCCGAGGAGGACACATGTCACACCCCCTGATCGACCGGCTGGTGAGCGAGCTCGGCTGGCCCCGTCTGAGCACGATGGCCGATGTCGCGGCCTTCACCGAGGCGCCGGGCGCCCATTGCCTCTTCGTGCCGGGCGATCCCAGGCGCAATCTCGAGAGTGCCGACGTGGCGGTGATCCTGCCCGAGCTGCGCATCGCCTTCCAGCGCGCCTTCGACTGCGCCGTGGTCGATGACGCCATCGAGACCCAGCTGCGCGAGGCCACCGGGGTGCTGAAGACGCCGTCGCTGATCTTCTTCCGCGACGGGGCCTGCCTCGGCGGCATCCCCAAGGTGCGCGACTGGGACGACTACATGGCACGCATCCCGCAGATCCTGAACGCAATCCCGGCCCCGGCGGCCTGACGGAGGACACGATGGTCAACAATTTCCACATGCCGCCGGTGGGCTATGGCCCCGGCTCGCAGCCCGAGGACGAGGCCGAGCTGGAATACATGCCGCTGCCGCAGGACATGCGCACCTTCTCGGCCCATATCCCCGATGTCGAGGATACCGGCGGGCTGGCGCCGGCGATGGCGCTCTTGGCGCAGGTTGCCGAGGCCGCAGACCGGGTCGCGGCCCAGGGCGGTTCGGTGACCTTCGACCTCGTCGGGCTCGATGTGCCCAACCGCCGCCTGATCGCCGAGACCATGGGCGAGGGCGAGGTGGCGATGAAAATCCGCGGGCTGCCCTCGGTGCGGGCACAGGAATCGGTCTTTGCCGGCATCTGGGTGCTGCACGGCGCAGGGCTCGACGCCATCGAGGTCGCGAGCGTGCCCTCCGATGCCCGCGCCCGCGCCTTCGAGCCGTTCCGCCCGGGCGATGCCAACGCCCCCGGCACCGGTGTGGTCAACGCCCCCGCGCTGCTGGTCGAGCTGCAGGACAAGAGCGCCGGCTACACGGCGCGCGGCGAGCTGCACGTGGTCAACCTCACCCTGCTGCCCCACACCGAGGGCGATCTCGCCTGGCTCGACGCGCGGCTGGGCATCGGCTCCACCGACATCCTGTCGCGCGGCTATGGCAATTGCCGGGTCACGGCGACGGCGCTGCCGCATGTCTGGCGGGTGCAATTCTACAACTCGATGGACCAGCTCATCCTCGACACGTTCGAGGTTACCGACATGCCCGAGGTCGCCATCGCCGCGGCCGAGGACCTGAGCGACAGCGCCGAGCGCCTGCGTGAAGTGCTGGAGGCGATCACATGAGCTTCGAGGGCAGCTATCTCGGCGCCAATGACCGGATCTCGGATCAGGCGATCATGGAATGCAAGATCTGCTGGACGCCCTACGATCCGGCCGAGGGCGACGACACGCGGCAGGTCGAGCCCGGCACGCCGTTCCACGCCCTGCCCGAGGACTGGTCCTGCCCGAACTGCTCGGGCCCCAAGGAGCAGTTCATGGTGCTCGAAGATCCCGGCGCGGCGGACCTGCTCGAGGCTACCCGCATCCGCGAGGTCACCGACCGGTTGGTGGCGGATTTCCGGGAGGTCTACAACGCCAAGATGCGCGACGTGCCGATCGTCAACAAGGCGCTGCAGGTCGAGGCGATCGATTTCCGCAAGCACGGCGACTGGCTGCTCGGCGTGCTGGTCAGCCCGTGGTTCATGAACCTCGTGGCTCTGCCTGATGCCGGGCAGGATTGGTCCGGGCTGCGTGCCGGCGACAAGGAGGTGATCTCCTTCCCGTCCGGCGACTACGAGTTCATCCACAACAGCCGCGAGCTGACGGGGGGCTACAAGGCCTGCTCCCTGTTCTCGCCGATGCACGAATTCACCCGCCAGAAGGATGCCACCGATGTCGCCCGCGCGGTGATGGTGGCGCTGTTCCAGGAGGAGCACCGCGCCGAGACCGACCGCGCCGCCGAGATCCGTGCCTCCCGCGAGGCCGAGCTGGCCGCGGCCGAAGAGGGCGCGCAAGAGGCTGTGCAGGAGATCGGGGAGGCGGCGCTCGACGCGGCCCCCTCGCGCCGCACGGTGATCACCGGCGGTCTTTCGCACGACGTGCAGGACACGCAGGAACAGGGCGCAGGCTGATGCTGGACACGCGCCCCGCACCCCGGCTTGTCGCCCAGCCCGCCCCCGGCCTCCCGGTCGCGCGGCTGGTGCTCGGCAAGCCGGTCGACGAGGTCGAGGCGCTTCTCCCCCGCCTCTTCAACCTCTGTCGCGGGGCGCAGGCGGCGGCGGTCTCGGCCGCTCTTGGACGGGCCGATGACGGGACCGCCGCCGCCGAAATCGCGCGGGACGTGCTGCGCGACCACCTCCTCAAGCTTCACGCCAGCTGGCCGGCGCTGCTGGGCCTTGCGCCACGGGCGCTGCCCGACGACTGGCGCGCCGGGGGCCACGGGCTTCTCGCGGCGCTCTTCGGTCCTGACGCCGAAGCGCCCGCGACCCCGGCAGCGTTCGACCTCTTTCTCGCGAGCAACCGCCCTGCAGCGGTGCCGCTGGCCTGCATTGCGCAGCGCTTTGCCCCCGGCGAGGCGGTGTCCGAGGGCCTGCCCGCGCCGGATGGCCAGACGCTCTGGCGGCGCGGGGCCTGCGAGAACTCGGTCGCAGCGCGCCACCTTTCGCACCCGGTGATGCGGGCGCTCGAGGCCAGCCACGGGCGCGGCCCGCTCTGGCGCGCCGCGGCCCGGCTCTACGATATCGAGGCGGCGGCGCTCGGCCGGCTGCCGGCGCTCGAGGTCGCGAAGGGCCGGGCGCTTGTGCCGGCGGCGCGCGGGACCTATGCCATTCACATGCAAGTGGAAAACGGCCACGTCACCGGGTTCGACCGGGTCACGCCCACCGATGCGCTGCTGGCGCAGGGCGGCATTCTCGCGCGCAGCCTCGCCAGCCTGCCGGCGGAGAAATCCGGCCTCGGCGCGCTGCTGCTCGACATTCTCGACCCGTGCAGCCCGGTGCGGCTGCGGGAGGTGATCGATGCATGAGATGTCGCTCTGCGAGGGCATCCGCCGGGTTGTCGACCAGGCCGCCGCCGCGCCCGAGATCAATCGCGTCACCCGCGTGCGGCTCGAGATCGGCCGTTTCGCCGGGGTCGAGAAGCCGGCGCTGGAGTTCGCCTGGGAGGTCGTGATGCGCGGCTCCAAGGCCGAGGGCGCGGCGCTCGAGATGATCGACCTGCCGGGCCGCGCGCTCTGCTATGACTGCATGGAGACGGTGGAGATCGACCACCGGCTCGATCCCTGCCCGACCTGCGGCGGCGGAAAGCTGATGCCCGACGGGGGCGACGAGATGAGAATTAAGGATATGGAGGTCATCTGATGTGCACGGTTTGCGGCTGCAGCGGCAGCACGGTCGAAGGGCATTCGCACGATCACGGCGCGGGGCATACGCATGACCACGCGCATGATCATGCCCATGGCGATGGCCACCACCATCACCACCATGACCACGGCCATCACCATCATCACGGCGCCCATGGCGACATTCATTTCGGCACCGGCGCCGCCGGCGTGGCAGTTGGCAACATGAGCCAGGAACGGCTGATCGAGATCGAGACCGGCATCCTGTCGGAAAACGACCGCTACGCCGCGGCCAATCGCGCCCGGCTCGCGGGGCAGGGCGTCTTTGCCGTCAACCTCGTCTCCTCGCCGGGCTCGGGCAAGACCACGCTGCTCTGCGCCACCATCCGCGCGATGGGGGGCGATGTCGCGGTCATCGAGGGCGACCAGCAGACCAGCAACGATGCCGACCGCATCCGCGAGACCGGGGCGCCTGCGGTTCAGGTCAACACAGGCAAGGGCTGCCATCTCGACGGCCACATGGTCGGCCACGCGCTCGACCACCTGCATCTGCATGACGATGCGACGCTGTTCATCGAGAACGTCGGCAACCTCGTCTGCCCCGCCGCCTTCGACCTTGGCGAAGATGCCAAGGTGGCGATCCTGTCGGTCACCGAGGGCGAGGACAAGCCACTGAAATACCCCGACATGTTCACCGCGGCGCGCATCGCGCTGCTGAACAAGGTCGATCTTGCGCCGCATTGCGATGTCGATCTCGATCTTTACGAGGCCAATCTGCGCCGGGTGAACCCCACCATCGAGGTGATCCGGATCTCGGCCCGCACCGGCGAGGGGCTCGAGCAGTGGATCGGCTGGCTGCGCAGCGAGGCGGCGGCCAAGCGTCTCGCGCAGGCGGCGGAGTAACGCGGATGTCCGGCGGCACGCTTCCCACCGTTCTGGTCGTCGATGACGAGCCGTTCTCGGTCGCCTCCATGCGCATGGCGCTGGAGGACGATTTCAACGTGCTTGAGGCCACCGACGCGGAGGCGGCGTGGCGCCTGCTCGAGGAGAACTGGGTGCAGGTGGTGGTCTCGGACCAGCGCATGCCGGGGCGCACCGGGGTCGAGCTGCTCTCGGACGTGCGCGACCGCTGGCCCGAGACGGTGCGCATCATCGTCACCGGTTATACCGAGAGCTCGGACATGATCGACGCCATCAACAAGGCGGGGATCTACCAGTTCATCACCAAGCCATGGCATCCCGAGCAGTTCCTGATGGCAGTGCGCAACGCCGCGCGCCTCTTCGAGCTGAGCCGCGAGCACGAGCGCATGAGCCTCGAGATGCGCTACCTCGGCAACACCGCGACGCAGAAGATGCAGGCCCGGCGTCAGCAGGCGCAGGAGGCCGCGGGGTTCGACAAGGTGTTGCGCGGCACCGGCAGCCCTCTGAACCCGACCATCGCGCTGGCGCGGCAATATGCCAGCTTCGAGGTGCCGGTGCTGATCACCGGCGAGGCGGGCACCGGCAAGGGTGATCTGGCCCGCGCCATGCATTACGGCTCGCTGCGCGCCGACCGCCCGTTCTACAAACTCAACTGCGCCGGCATGTCCGACGAGGTGCTGGCCGCCGAGCTCTTCGGGGCCAAGCGCGGCGCGGTTCCGGGCGCGGTGCAGGCCCGCGCCGGGCTGTTGCAGAAGGCCGACCGCGGCACGCTGTTCCTCAACGGTGTCGATGCGCTCAGCCCGGCGATGCAGCTGCAGCTCCTGCACCTCGTGACCGAGGGCAGCTTTCAGCCGGTGGGCGGGCACGAGACCCTGCAAAGCGGCGCGCGGCTGCTCTTCGGCACCCATCGCGACCTGCGCGCGATGATCCAGCGCGGCCAGTTCCGCAGCGACCTGTTCTTCGAGATGGCGGTGACCGAGCTGGCGATCCCGGCGCTGCGCAGCCGCGTCCCCGACATCCCGCTGCTGGCCGAGCGCATGTTGCACGAGGCGGCCGAGCTGCACGGCAAGCCGGTGCGCGGCATCGCCCGCCCGGCGCTGGCCTTCCTCGAGAGCTATGACTGGCCGGGCAACCTGCCCGAGCTGCGCAACGAGGTGACCCGGATGCTGATCCTCGCGCAGGACATGACGCTGGGGCCGGAGCTGATCTCGCGCCACATCCTGCAGGCGGGCAATCACGGCGAGCGCGCCGAGGGGGCCGAGCTGCCGGCGAGCGGCACCGATCTGTGCACCCTGGAAGGCACGCTGAAGGAGCGCGTCGAGCTGATGGAGATGCGCATCCTCGGCGAGACGCTGACCCGGCTGAAATGGAACAAGTCGAAGGCGGCGGCAGAGCTCGGTCTCAGCCGCGTCGGGCTTCGGGCAAAGCTGGACCGCTACGGCATCGAGCCGCACGCGTCCGTATCGGAGGAGGACTGAGCCATGTGTCTGGGCATTCCCGGCCAGATCACCGAGATCACCGACCCATCCCGCCTGATGGCGATGGCCGATGTCTCCGGGGTCAAGCGAGAGGTGAGCCTCGCCCCGGTCGCCGACCGCCCGCTCGAGGCGCTGGTAGGCGAGTGGGTGCTGATCCACGTGGGCTTCGCCATGGCGGTGATCGACGAACACGAGGCCGCCGAGACGCTCGAGGCGCTGCGCGGCCTCGGCGAGGCGCAGGAGGCGCTCGAAGCGATGGAAGAGGGTGCGCGGGCCTTTGATGAGCCCGCCAAGGTGGAGGCGGCGCAATGAGATATGTCGAGGAATTCCGCGATCCCAAGGCCGCCAAGGGCGTGTTGGCGGCCATCGCCCGCGTCGCGGACGAGATCGGCGCCACCCGCGACGCGCCAGTGCGCATCATGGAGATCTGCGGCGGGCACACCCACGCGATCTTCCGCTACGGGCTCGACAAGCTGGTGCATGAGGGCATCGAGTTCATCCACGGCCCGGGCTGCCCGGTCTGCGTTCTGCCGATGAGCCGGGTGGATGAATGCGTCGAGATCGCCGAGCGTCCGGGCGTCATCTTCACCACCTTCGGCGATGCCATGCGGGTGCCGGGCTCGCGCAAGTCGCTGATGCAGGCCAAGGCCGATGGCTGCGACATCCGCATGGTCTATTCGCCGCTCGACGCGCTCGAGCTGGCGCGGCGCAACCCCGACCGCGAGGTGGTGTTCTTCGGTCTCGGCTTCGAGACCACGACCCCCTCGACCGCGCTGACCCTGCAGCAGGCGGCGCGCGAGGAGATCGGGAATTTCAGCGTGTTCTGCAACCACATCACCGTGCCGCCGCCGATCAAGGCGCTGCTCGATGATCCGCACATGCAGCTCGACGGCTTCGTCGGGCCGGGCCATGTCTCGATGGTGATCGGCATCCACCCCTATGACTTCATCGCCCGCGATTACGGCAAGCCCATCGCCGTGGCCGGGTTCGAGCCGCTCGACCTGCTGCAATCGGTGCTCATGGTGCTCGAGCAGATCCGCGACGGACGGGCGGAGGTGGAAAACCAGTATGCCCGCGTTGTGCCAGAGCATGGCAACCCGGTCTCGCTCGCCGCGATTGCCGATGTCTACGAGGAGCGCCCGTCCTTCGAGTGGCGGGGCTTGGGCGAGATCGACGCCTCCGGCCTGCGCATCCGCGAGGCCTATCGCGACTGGGATGCGGAGGAGAAATTCGGCATCGGCTACGCGGTTGGGCGGAAAAAGGTCGAGGAGCCCGAGGGCTGCGCCTGCGGCGCGGTGATGACGGGCCGGATCAAGCCGACCGCCTGCCCGCAATTCGGCCGCGGCTGCACGCCAGACATGCCTCTGGGTGCGTTGATGGTGTCGTCCGAGGGGGCTTGCGCCGCCTACTGGACCTATGGCGGCGCGCGCGTGGTGGAGCCGGCGGAATGAACATGGCCTCCAAACCCTCCCGCCTGCGTGGCGACCGCGTGACGCTGGCCCATGGCGGCGGCGGGCGTGCCATGCGCGACCTGATCGAAGAGGTCTTTACGCAGGTCTTCCAGCCCGAAAGCGGCGAGGATCAGGCCCGGCTGATGCATGACGCGCTGCAGGTCAAGGGCGCGCGGCTGGCCTTCACCACCGACAGCTACGTGGTCACCCCGGTGGAGTTCCCCGGCGGCGATATCGGTAAGCTCGCCGTCTGCGGCACGGTCAATGATCTTGCGGTGGGCGGGGCGGAGCCGCTCTGGCTCTCGGCCTCTTTCATCATCGAGGAGGGCTGCGAGATCGCGCTCCTGCGTCGGATCGTCGCCAGCATGGCGCGCGAGGCCGAGGCGGCTGGGGTGCGGATCGTCACCGGAGACACCAAGGTGGTCGAGAAGGGCTCTTGCGACACGGTGTTCATCACCACGTCGGGCGTCGGCGTGATCCCGGCGGGGCGCGATCTGGGGGCGGCGCATATCCGGCCCGGCGACGTGGCCATCGTCAACGGCGTGCTGGGCGATCACGGCGCGACCATCCTCGCGGCGCGGGGCGATCTGGCGCTCTCGGCGCCCCTGCAGTCCGACTGTCAGGCGCTCGGCCACCTGATGGCGGCGGTGGCCCAGGCCTGCCCTGACCTGCGCGCGGCGCGGGATGCCACGCGCGGCGGGCTGGCCTCGGCACTGAACGAGATGGCCGAGGCGGCGGGTGTGTCGGTGGAGCTCGACGAGGCAGCGCTGCCACTGCGCCCGGAGGTCAAGGGAATGTGCGAGATACTCGGTCTCGATCCGCTCTACCTCGCCAACGAGGGCGCGCTGGTGCTTTTCGTACCCGAGGCCGAGGCCGAGGCAGCACTGGCGGCGATGCGCTCGGTCGAGGCGGGGCGGGAGGCGGTGGTCGTCGGGCGCGCGGTGGAGAAGGGCAGCGTGCCGGTGCGGATGCGCTCGGCCTTCGGCGGCACGCGGATCGTCGACATGCTGGTCGGAGAGCAGTTGCCGCGGATCTGTTGAGGGAGCGTATCAACCGTTTTCGACATGGCTTGTCCTGCATCCGACCCATGCCTGCGCGGAACAGGGACCGCCGAGCATCGGTCATGCTGGGAGCGTCCCAATCGCTTGATGCTCTGAGCGTTGCCGGCGCGGAATCAAGGCCGAAGGCAGCCGCGCATCGGTCATGCCGAAGGCATGCCTTCGGCATGACCCGCCCCCCCCGGGGCCGGCGATTTGGCTGGGCTGGGCGCACAGCTTCGAGGTCCTTCGGACTTGGTCGGGATAAATCAAGGGATTCCAAACTGAGTTCGCCGCCCCGCGGACCGGCGATGCGCGGCGGCGTCCCGGCGTAGAGTCAATTGAGGATGCCCTAGCAGGCGAGTCGAGGCTGCGTCCAGCGCGCCTACCGTGCCACCACCACGGGCCGCCCCTTGTGCTGCAAGAGCTCGAACGGCGTGTCGAACACGTCGCGCAGGGTCTCTTCGGTCAGAACCGTCGCACTCTCGTCCTGCGCCACGATCCGACCGTCCTTCATCGCCACGATGTGATCCGCCCAACCGGCGGCGGCGTTGATGTCGTGCAGCACGATGACGATGCTCCGGGACCCGTCCCGCGACAGACCGTGCAGCCGCGCCATCAGGTCGCGGGCGTGGCGCGGGTCGAGGGCGTTCAGCGGCTCGTCCAGAAGCATCCACGGCGTGTCCTGCGCGTAGGTCATCGCGATGAAGGCGCGCTGGCGCTGGCCACCCGACAGCGTGTCTATGGTGCGCTCGGCCAGATCGGTCAGCGCGAAGGCCACAAGCGCGCGGTCCACGGCCTCTTCGTCATCGCGGCGCGGTCGGCCCTGATGGTGCGGCCAGCGCCCGAAGCTGACCAGTTCACGCACCCGCAGCCGGCTGACCAGCGCCGGCGATTGCTGCAGCAGTGCCACCGTCCGGGCCCGCTGCCGGTGCGGCACGGAGAACGGGTCGATGCCGTTGATGCGCACGCTGCCCGAAGAGGGCTTTTCCAGCCCCGAGAGACAGTGCAGCAGCGTCGACTTGCCGGCGCCGTTGGGGCCGATCAGCGCGGTGATGCCGCCGCTCTCGATCCGGGTCGAGACGTCGTGCAGGATCGGGGTCGGGCCGGCATGGTAGCTCAGCGAGGAAATCTCGATCATCGACGTCTCCGTTTCAGCACGAGGAAGAGGAACACCAGCCCGCCGAAGAACTCGACGATCACCGCCAGCGCCGACTGGCTGCCGAGCAGGCGTTCGAACAGGAACTGGCCGGCGACGAGGATCAGCGCACCGAGGATTGCGGCCGCTGGCAGCAGGACCGCGTGACGGTGGCTGCCGGTCACCTGCCGCGCAAGGCTGGCGGTGAGCAGGCCGAGGAAGGTGATCGGCCCGACCAGCGCGGTCGAGACCGAGACCATCGCGGCCATCAGCAGCAGCGCCGTCATCACCACGCGGTCGTGGTTGAGCCCGAGCCCGCGCGCGGTGTCGCGCCCGAGCCCGGCGACGTCGAGCGCCGGGGCCATTCGCAGCGCCACCGCCATCGCGGCGAGCAGCACCACGGCGGAGAAGGTCAGCTGCTGCGGATCGACCCGGCCGAAGCTGGCGAACATCGCCTGTTGCACGACGGCGAAATCCGACGGGTCCATCAACCGCTGCACCATGCTCGACAGTCCACGCAGCAGTACGCCGAGGATGATGCCCGTGAGGATCATCCGGGTGATGTCTCGCGCATCGCGGCGCAGCAGGAGGCCGAAGAGCGCCACCGAGGCGACGCCGAGGGCGGCGACCTCCATCAGGAAGCGCGGCCCGGCGGGGATCGCGGCGGCACCGACGCCGCCCAGCAGCAGCACCAGCAGCGTCTGCATCAGCACGAAAAGCGCGTCGAAGCCCACGAGCCCCGGGGTCAGCAGCCGGTTGCCGGCGACGGTCTGGAACAGCACTGTCGCGGCTCCGGTGGCGGCGCCGACGCAGACCAGCGCCCCGAGCTTGGCGGCGCGCAGCCCGAGGATGAAGCCCACCGGCTGGCGCAGTTGCCACGCCAGAAAGGCGCCGCAGAGCACCAGCAGGGCGAGACCGAGCCAGAGGACGCGACGCTCAGCCATGACGGCGCGCCGGGGCCGCGTGCAGCAGCCAGAGGAAGACGCCGGCGCCGAACACCGCAACGACGGTGGCGGCGGGGATCTCGAACGGGTAGCGAATGGCGCGGCCGATGATGTCGGCGGTCAGCAACAGGATGCCGCCGCCCACGGCAATCAGCGGCAGGTTGGCGCGCAGGTTGTCGCCGCGCCAGCGCGCGATCAGGTTCGGCGCCACGAGCCCGACAAAGGGAAACCCGCCCACGGTGACCAGCACCAGCGCGGTGATCACCGACACCACCACCAGTCCCAGCGCCCGGGTCTGCGCATAGTCGAGGCCGAGGCTGCGGGCCTGCGCCTCGCCGAGCCCGAGGATGGTGATGCGGTCGGCGATGACATAGAGCAGCACCGCCAGCGCCGCGATCGCCCAGAGCCATTCGTAGCGCCCGATCATAACGCCCGAGAACTCGCCGAGCTGCCAGGCGCCGAGGAACTGCATCAGGTCGGTGGCCCAGGCGATGTAGACGCAGATCGCGCCGATGATGCCGCCATAGACGATGCCCACGATGGGCAGCAGCATCGGATCCTCGCGGGGCAGCCGCGTCGCCAGCGCGAGGTAGCCCGCCATGCCGGCCAGAGCCGAGGCCGCGGCGATCAGCATCTTGCCGGCCACCGCCAGTCCGGGGGCGATCAGCGTCACGGCAAGCAGACCCAGCATCGAGGCCTCGGGCGCGCCGGTCAGCGACGGCTCGACCAGCCGGTTCTGCACCACCTGCTGGACCACCACCCCCGCCAGCGCGAGGCCGGCGCCGGCAAGCAGCGCCGCGGCGGTGCGCGGGATGCGGCTCACCATCAGCAGCCAGCCGGCGTCATCGCCGAACGAGGCCGCCCCGAGCGACAGGCTGACCAAGACGAGCGCGGCCAGCAGGGCGAAGGTGAGGGTCCAGAGGCGCAACTTGGTTCAGCTCTCGCTTGCGCCGCCGAAGGCCGAGATGATCTCGTCGAGCGTGTGCATCATCGAGCTGGCACCGCCGCCCGAGACATACATCGGCGCGGCGTCGAGATAGACGATCTGGCCTTCCTGCGCGGCGGTGCTGCGCGCCACGAGCGGGTTGTCGAGGGTCGAGGCGGCGGCCTCGCCATCGGCGCCGATGGCGGCGGCGCGGTCGATCACCAGCAGCCAGTCCGGGTCGGTCTCGGCGATGAACTCGAACGAGATCGCCTGGCCGTGGGTGTCGTCCGAGAGGCCCGGATGCGCTTCGGGCAGGTCGAGCGCGCCGTGCAGCCAGCCGAAGCGGCTGTTGGCGCCATAGGCCGAGATCTTGCCGCCATTGGTCAGGATGATGAGACCGTCGCCCTTGCCCTCGACGGCGGCACGCGCCTCCTCGATCTTGGCGTCTAGGGTCTCGGTCAGCGTTGTGGCCTCGTCCTGCTTGTCGAACAGCGTGCCGAAGGCGGCGATCCGGTCGCGCGCCTGCGCCACCATGTTCTCGCCCCAGATCGTCATGTCGATGGTGGGGGCGATCTGGCTCAGCGGCTCGCGCTGCGCCGAAGAACGCCCGCCGACCACGATCAGGTCGGGCTGCATCACCGCGAGCGCCTCGAAGTCGGGCTCGAACAGCGTGCCGACCACCTCGGCCGAGGTCTTCACCTCATCGATGCCGTCGAGGTAGAGCGGGCTGGGCAGGCCGGCAATCGGCTGTCCGAGGGATGCGATGGTGTCGATCGCGGCCGGATCGAAGACGACGACGCTTTCGGGCGCATGGGGCACTTCGGTCGAGCCCGCAGCGGTCTCGACGGTCACGTCATGGGCAAGGGCGGAGGCGGCAGACGTGCAGGCAAACAGCCCTGCAAGCAGCAGAGGACGCATGGGGAGGCTCCCGGTCGTTGATGGGCGCGTGGCGTGGCGTCAGCCGGCTTCGCAAGGATGTTGGTCTGATAACGGATTGTTCTTCCTGCCTGCAATGCGTTAACTGACATAAACAATCAACTTTTGGAGTGCAGCCATGGCTCTGCAGCAATCCGGCACGTTCCAGACGCCCAATGCCTCGAAGTACCTTCAGCAGCTCTGCAAACATTTCGAGCACAAGGTCGCGGTCGTCTTCGACGAGTCCGAAGGCCGCGCCGCGCTCCCGCCGGGGCCGGCGCTTCTGAGCGCCAGCGCCGAGGCGCTTCTGGTCGAGATCAGCGCCCGGACCGAGGCCGATCTCGAACGCGCGCGCTTCATCATCGACGACCACCTCAAGCGCTTTGCCTTCCGCGAGGGCTGCGAGGGGATGACCTGGGCCTGACCCGCTGACCGGTTCGTGACAGGCAGAAAGGGGCGGGCCTTGCGGTCCGCCCCTTTTGCGTCTGGTCTCGCCTCCGAGGATCAGAAGCGCATCTTGGCGGTCACGAGGAAGGTGCGGCCCGGCTCGGTGAGCGGGACGACGGCACCGGTCGCGTCGAGGCCATCCGAGCTGCGGCTTGCATAGGTCGCATCGAACACGTTGCGCACATCGAGGCGCAGTTCGAGCTGGTCGAAGGCAGCGGGCGTGTAGCTGGTGTAGAGGTTGAGCACCTCGTAGCCGGGCAGGTCCGGATCGGTGGCGTCGTTCTCGAACGCCACTTCGGCGGTGCCGCCGACGCGCCAGTTGTCCTGGATGTCGTAGCCGCCTTCGAGCGTCAGGATGCTGCCGACCGGGCGCCCGAGATAGTAGGACGTGGTGCCGACGGTATCGTCATCCAGTTCGACATTGGCATGGGTGTAGTTCAGCTTGGCGAAGGCGCTTTCGCCGGTATAGCTGACCGAGCCGTCGAAGCCGCGCGAGGTCAGGTCCGCCTGCGCGCCACGGTCGCCGCCCGAGGGCAGCACCGCGGTGATGTCGTTGATCTCGGTGTGGAACACCGCGCCACTGACCGCCCAGGGGCCATTTTCGTAGCGCAGGCCGATGCGGGCCGAGTTGGAGCGCGACGGGGTGAAGTCGTCATAGGTCCAGTCGTTGCGGAAGTTGACCAGCGCCGCCTCGCCAAGCGCGAAGCCGCCCCAGGTGGAGGCGATGCCGGCGTTGAGCGAGAGCGTGTCGGTCAGCACGTAGTCGAGCGCGGCATTGCCGCTGAAGCCGCCCTCCTCGAACTTCCGGCCATCGGCGCCTTCGAACCACTGGTAATCGTAGCGCGCGCCGTAGCTCACCGAGAGCCGGTCGGTCAGGTCCTGGCGGGCCTGCGCGAAGATGCCGAAATTGGTGTTGGTCTCCTCGCCCGAGGTACCCTCGGTGGCCTCGGCGCTTTCGTCGAAGAAGTCGAACCCCGCGGTCAGCGTGCCGTTGTCCAGCAGGAACTCGTTCTTGGCGGTGCCGGACAGGCTGGTGTTGATGCCCGAGTTGTTGCCCACGTCGACTTCCTGCTCGTTGTAGGTAAGCTGAAGGTCGGGCGCGAGCCAGCCCTGCGGCTGCTCGTCGGTGTAGGACAGCGTGTAGGAGCTGCGGCGGGCATACCCGTCGATGATCTCGGTGGGGCGGGCGGCGCTGGTAAGCCCGGCGAAGTCGGCCCGGATGAAGCCCCCCTGCGAGGCACGCGGACCGGTGTCTTCGGTCTCGGAGGCCGAGAAGGCCAGCCGCTTGCCGGTCTCGGTGGTGTAGGCGAGCTTGAGCATGTAGTCGGACAGCTCCGCCGCGGTGCCGTCGATGGTGTCGCCGTCGCCGTCCTTGTACTCGTCGCCCTCCTGATGCGTGGTGCTCAGCAGCCACTCGAAGCCGCCCTGCGCGCCGAACAGCGTCGCGGTGCCGCGCAGGCCGGAACCGTTGCTGCCGCCGGTCACGGTGGCGAGGCCGCCGAAGTTGTCACCGGGCTCGAGCAGGTCGCGGGCATCCTTGGTGGTGTAGGCGAGCACGCCGCCAAGACCGCCGGGGCCGGCATCCGCCGGGGCGAGGCCTTCGCTGACCTCGACCGACTTGAGCAGCGACGGGTCGAGCAGCACGTTGCCGGTGTGGTGGAACGCGCCCTTGTTCTGGCGCGCGCCGTCGATGGTGACCGAGAGCAGCGACTCCTCGATGCCGTTCACCATGACCTTCTGGGCCATCGCGGCGCCGCCGCTGACGGTGACCGAGGATTCGCCGGCGAAGACGTCTTTCACCGTGGCCGGGTTGCGGCTCTCGATCTCTTCCTCGGTGATCTGGGTGTTGCCGAGCAGGCTCTGCGCCGCGGCGCCTTCGATCCGAAGCGTGCCGAGAAACAGCGAGTCGGCGTCCTGAGCCGAGGCGGTTCCGGCGCAGAATGCCGTGGTCAGGAGCAGCAGCCCCTTGCTTTTGCTAAACATTGTTGGGTCCCTCACGTAACAGGCGCAGCCGTCGCTGGATTGCACGGGCGAGGGACCCCCGCGCTGTCTGGCTGGCCATATTGCTGAGCGGAAGTAATTGACCGTTTTTGTCGGATCAATCTCCGGGGCGCGCGCACAGCGTGTCGGGCACGACGTTGTGCTCTTTTTGTCTCGCTAGCGCGCCAGCGCGAGCAGGCCCGTCACGTCGAGATGGGCTTCCATGTGATCGGCCAGCCCGTCGAGCACGGCCTCGACCGTGCTGTCGTAGCGGCCGGCGCTCTGCACCCCGAAACCGTCGAGCCATGCGGCGCGGAAGGCATCGTCGCGGAACATGCCGTGCAGGTAGCTGCCCGCGATACGGCCATCGGGGGTCGCCGCGCCCTCCGGCTCTCCCGCGACATGGGCGAAGGGGCGGGCGCGGTCTGGGCCGTCGCTGCGGCCGATATGGATCTCGTAGCCTCGGAATGCCCGGCCTGTCGCCGCATGGGTGGCGCGGGTCTCGGTAAGGCGCTTGTCGCCGGTCATCACCGTGTCGATCTCGAGCAGGCCGAGGCCCGGCGTGGTGCCGGGCGGCCCCTCGATGCCGTCGGGATCGGCGACGCTGCGGCCCAGCATCTGGTAGCCGCCGCAGATCCCCAGCACATGCCCGCCGCGTCGCACATGCGCGGCAAGGTCCACGTCCCAGCCCTGCGCGCGCAGGAAGGCGAGGTCGCCGCGGGTCGACTTGCTGCCGGGCAGGATCACCAGATCCGCGTCGCCGGGGATGGCGCGTCCGGGTCCCAGCATGGTGAGCCGCACGCCGGTCTCCTGCGCCAGCGGGTCGAGATCGTCGAAATTGGCGATCCGTGACAGCGCGAGGCAGACCACGTGCAACCCCTTGGTGCGGCGCGGGGTGTGGATGTCGACCGCGTCTTCGGCGGGCAGCTTCCACGCGTCCGGAAACCAAGGCAGGGTGCCGAAACCGGGCCAGCCGGTGTGGGCCTCGATCATCCGGTAGCCATCGTCGAAGAGCCGGAGGTCGCCACGGAAGCGGTTGATCAGGAAGCCTTTCACCATCGCCGCGTCGCCCGGGTCGAGCACCGCCTGCGTGCCGACGATCTGCGCGATGACGCCGCCCCGATCAATGTCGCCAGCGAGCACCACCGGCACTTGCGCGGCGCAGGCAAAGCCCATGTTGGCGATGTCGCGCGGGCGGAGATTGATCTCGGCCGGGCTGCCCGCGCCCTCGACGATCACCAGATCGTGCCGGGCGCTGAGCCGGGCGAAACTGTCGAGCACCGCGTCGAGAAGGCGGGGCTTCAGCGTGCCATAGTCGCGCGCCTCGCTGGTCGCGACCCGCTTGCCCTGCACCACCACCTGCGCGCCGGTGTCGGTCTGGGGCTTCAGCAAAACCGGATTCATGTCGCTGTGCGGCGCCAGCCCGCAGGCCAGCGCCTGCAGCGCCTGGGCGCGGCCGATCTCGCCGCCATCGGCGGTCACGGCGGCGTTGTTCGACATGTTCTGAGGCTTGAACGGCGCCACGTCGATGCCGCGCTTTCGGGCGGCGCGGCAGAGCCCCGCGACCAGCAGCGACTTGCCCACGTTGGAGCCGGTTCCCTGGATCATCAGCGCGGTCATCGACGAGGGTCCGGCTCAGGCGTCGGGCTTGCGGCGGGCGCGGATCAGCGTGTGCTGGCTGACGATCTCGTAGCCCAGCCGCGCCACCAACTCGGCGCGCAGGCGGTTGATCTCGTCGCTGGTGATCTCGATCACCTCGCCGGTGTCGATATCCACCAAGTGGTCGTGATCGGCGGAGGGCATGACCTCGAAGCGCGCCGGCTCGTTCTCGAAGCTCAGGCGCTGGATCAGGCCGGCCTCCTCGAGCGCCGAGAGCGTGCGGTAGACCGTGGCGAAGGAGACGGAGCCGTCGATCTCGCGGGCGCGGGTAAAGACCTCGTCGGCATTGGGATGGTCCTGCGCCTGCATCAGGATCGACAGCACGCGCAGGCGCTGCTGCGTCACGCGCAGCCCCGCGGCGCGCAGCGCCTCGGCGAAGTCGGTTGTTTCCGCAGTCATGCGACCTGTCCGTTGCCCTGAATGGCCCTCTTGGTATCGTCGCCGCGCGGGGCTTGCAAGAAAAGGCCGGGGCCGTGCGGTGATTCGCGGTCTCAGCCCGTGGCCAGGGCCGCCCCGGACGGGCCGGGCGTGCGGCATTGGCATAAAATCGCATGTCGCAAAGCTGCGTCGATGCGCCGGTTTCGAGCCCGTGCCGCGACCCGCGATTTCCTTCAGGAAACGCCTGTTTCGCATGGGCGGCGGCGGTTTCCCGGGCGGCGCATTCGGCGCTGAAGCCGGGGCCGCCGCCATGAAATCTCACGCAATCGGCAGAAAGATTCGCTTGCTTTGTCGGATCTGGGGGCGTAGCTCCAGCGGCGGGACACCCCTCCCCAACGAGGGGCATCTATCTGGAAGGTTAGGCAGATATGGCTACCAAGCACCCGTCCACGCGGCCGGCAAACCCGCGTTTTTCTTCTGGCCCCTGTGCCAAGATCCCCCAGTATTCCCTGGATATGCTCGCCGACGCTCCGCTCGGCCGCTCGCACCGTGCCAAGGTCGGCAAGGACAAGCTGAAAGCGGCCATCGAGGGCACCCGCGAGATCCTGGGCATCCCCGCAGACTACAAGATCGGCATCGTGCCGGCCTCCGACACCGGCGCCGTTGAAATGGCGATGTGGTCGATGCTCGGCGCCCGCAAGGCCACCATGGTGGCGTGGGAAAGCTTCGGCGCGGGCTGGGTCACCGACGTGGTCAAGCAGCTCAAGATCGACGCCGACGTGAAGACCGCCGAGTATGGCGAGATCGTCGACTTCGCCGAGATCGACTTCGACACCGACGTCGTCTTCACCTGGAACGGCACCACCTCCGGCGTGCGCGTGCCGAACGGCGACGCGATCCCCGCCGATCGCGAGGGCCTGACGATCTGCGACGCCACCTCGGCGGCCTTCGCGCAGGACCTGCCCTGGGACAAGCTCGACGTGACCACCTTCTCCTGGCAGAAGGTGATGGGCGGCGAAGCGGCTCATGGCATGCTGATCCTCAGCCCGCGCGCCGTCGAGCGTCTGGAAAGCTACACCCCCGCCTGGCCGCTGCCGAAGATCTTCCGCCTGACCAAGGGCGGCAAGCTGATCGACGGCATCTTCACCGGCGCGACGATCAACACGCCCTCCATGCTGGCGGTCGAGGACTACCTCGTGGCGCTCGAGTGGGCCCGCAAGGTTGGTGGCCTGCCGGAGCTGATGAAGCGCGCCGACACCAACGCCAAGGTGCTTTGGGATTTCTGCGACCGCAACGACTGGATTGCCAACCTGGCAGAGGACCCGGCGACGCGCTCGAACACCAGCGTGTGCCTCAAGTTCACCGATGACCGCATCCAGGACGGCGCGGCCTTCGCCAAGGCGGTGGCCAAGAAGCTCGAGGATTACAACGCCGCCTACGATGTCGGCGCGTATCGCGATGCGCCTGCCGGCCTCCGCGTGTGGTGCGGTGCCACCGTCGAGGCGTCGGATGTCGAGGCGCTGACCCTCTGGCTCAAGTGGGCTTTCGAGGACGTGCTCGAAGCGCAGACCGCGACCGCGTGATCCGCAAGGGTGGGCGATGCGCCCACCCGACCCCCAAAAGAATACCTGAATGACAGTGCGGAGCGGGCCCGAGCGTCCACCGCTTTCTCTCATCATATCCAAAGGACAAGCCCAATGGCCCCCAAGGTTCTCGTTTCCGACAAGCTTTCCGAAACCGCCGTCCAGATCTTCCGCGACCGCGGCATCGACGTTGATTTCATGCCCGATCTCGGCAAGGACAAGGACAAGCTCGCCGAGGTGATCGGCCAGTATGACGGCCTCGCCATTCGCTCGGCCACCAAGGTGACCCCGACCATCCTCGAGCACGCCACCAACCTCAAGGTCGTGGGCCGCGCCGGCATCGGCACCGACAATGTCGACAAGGACGCCGCGTCCAAGAAGGGCGTGATCGTGATGAACACGCCGTTCGGCAACATGATCACCACCGCCGAGCACGCCATCGCGATGATGTTCGCCGTGGCCCGCCAGATCCCCGCTGCCGACGCCTCGACCCAGGCTGGCAAGTGGGAGAAATCCAAGTTCATGGGCACCGAGCTTACCGCCAAGACCCTCGGCGTGATCGGCGCCGGCAATATCGGCGGCATCGTCTGCGACCGCGCCCGCGGCCTGAAGATGAAGGTCGTGGCCTACGATCCGTTCCTGTCGGAAGAGAAGGCCGCCCAGATGCAGGTCGAGAAGGTCGAGCTCGATGAGCTGCTGCGCCGCGCCGACTTCATCACCCTGCACGTGCCGCTGACCGATGGCACCCGCAACATCCTCTCGAAGGAGAACCTCGAGAAGACCAAGAAGGGCGTGCGCATCATCAACTGTGCCCGCGGCGGTCTCGTCGACGAAGCCGCTCTGGCCGAGCTGATCAAGTCGGGCCACGTGGCCGGCGCCGCCTTCGACGTGTTCGCCGAGGAACCGGCCAAGGAGAACCCGCTCTTCGGTCTGCCGAACGTGGTCTGCACGCCGCACCTCGGAGCCTCGACCACCGAGGCGCAGGAGAACGTCGCCCTGCAGGTGGCCGAGCAGATGTCGGACTACCTGCTCACCGGCGCCGTCAGCAACGCGCTCAACATGCCCTCGGTGACTGCCGAGGAAGCCAAGGTCATGGGCCCGTGGATCAAGGTGGCCGAGCATCTCGGTGGCTTCATCGGCCAGATGACCGAAGAGGCGGTGAAGGCGATCAACATCACCTATGACGGCGAGGCCGCCACGATGAACCTCGAGGCGCTGAACTGCGCGCTGATCGCGGGCATCATGAAGGCCAGCAGCCCCGAGGTGAACATGGTCTCCGCGCCGGTCATCGCCAAGGAGCGCGGCATTCAGATCGCCACCACCCGTCAGGAACAGTCCGGCGTGTTCGAGGGCTACATCAAGGTCGCCGTGACCACCGAGAAGCGCGAGCGCTCGATTGCCGGCACCGTGTTCTCGGACGGCAAGCCGCGCTTCATCCAGATCAAGGGCATCAACATCGATGCCGAGGTCGGCGAGCACATGCTCTACACCACCAACGAGGACGTGCCGGGCATCATCGGCAAGCTCGGCACCATGCTGGGCGAGCACAAGGTCAACCTCGCCAACTTCACCCTCGGCCGTTCGGCGCAGGGCGGCGAGGCGATCGCCATCGCCTATCTTGACGAGGCCATGGACGCGTCGGTGGTCGATGCGCTCAAGGCGACCGGCCTGTTCCGCCAGGTGAAGCCGCTCGAGTTCGACGTGGTCTGATCCCCGGATTGCCAAGGGAACCATCGCGACGCCGCCCCTCGGGGCGGCGTTTTGCGTTATGGGGCAGCGGGGGGCGGCCGCGAACGGCGCTAACATTTTCCGGAGGCCCGGTTGCGCTGCGCTGCGGCAGACGGCATCTAGATGGGGACGAAAAGGACTGACATCATGCAACCCATCTTCGCGATCGGCGACATTCACGGCCAGATCGATGAGCTTATCAAGGCGCTGGAACTGACCCTCAAGGACGAGGCCGCCGGCGCGCCCATCGTGTTTCTCGGAGATTTCGTTGATCGTGGCCCGGACAGCCGGGGCGTGATCGACTTCCTCATGGAGGGGCAGGCCGAGGGCCAGCCCTGGACCTGCATCATGGGCAACCATGACCGTTTCCTGTTGCGCTATCTCGAGAACCCCGCCTACCAGGATCCGCAGGTCAGCCGGCCGCTGCTCTATACCGATCCGCCGATCGGTGGCGACAAGACGCTGGCCTCCTACGGGGTCGACATGGACGAGCGCCGCAAGGCCGAGGAGATTCATGCCGACGCGCTCGAGGCGGTTCCGCAGGCGCATCGCGACTGGATCGCCGCGCTGCCGCGGATGCACGAGACCGAGGAGCAGATCTTTGTCCATGCCGGCCTGCGCCCGGGCGTGGCGCTCGACGAGCAGGTCGAGGACGACCTGCTCTGGATCCGCAAGCCGTTCCTCGAGCACACGGGCGATTTCGGCCGGCTCGTGGTGCACGGCCATACCGCGCTCGACCTGCCGCAGCTCTATCCGAACCGGCTCAACATGGATGGCGGTGCGGGCTATGGTCGCCCGCTCTACCCGGCGGCGCTACTGGGCCGCGACGCCTTCCTTCTCGGTCCCTTCGGGCGCGTCCGGCTTTAGGGCGCACCACGCGTCATACTGCGACAGGAACACCCGGCCCGAGAGATCGTGCAGGAAGTGCGAGCGTTGCAGCCGGTCCATCACCGGACCCTTCACCTCGGTGAGGTGCAGGGTGATGTTCTGCTCGGCGAGGCGGCGGTTCAGCTCCTCCAGCGTCTCTAGCGCGCTGTGGTCGACCTCGTTCACGGCGGGGAACATCAGCACCACGTGGTCGAGCTTTTCGCATTCCGCCACCCGCTCGAGCACGTAGTCTTCGAGGAAACGGGCGTTGACGAAGTAGAGGCTCTCGTCCACGCGCAGGGTCAGCACGCCAGGCAGGGTCTCGACCTTGTGGCGCAACACGTTGCGGAAGTGCTGCGTGCCCGGCACCAGCCCGACCTCGGCCACGTGCGGCTTCGAGGTCTTGTAGAGGTGCAGGAAGATCGACAGCAGCACCCCCGCCGAGACGCCGACCTCGACGCCGACCAGCAGGGTCAGCACGATGGTGGCGGTGACGGCGGTAAAGTCGACCTTGGAATAGCCCCAGGTCTTCTTCAGGATCGAGAAGTCGACAAGGCTCAGCACGGCGACGATGATGGTGGCGGCCAGCGTCGCCTTGGGCAGGAAGAACAGCAGCGGCGTGAGCACCAGAGTCGCGATGCCGATGCCGACGGCGGTATAAGCGCCCGCGGCGGGGGTCTCGGCACCGGCGTCGAAATTCACCACCGAGCGCGAGAAGCCGCCGGTGACCGGGAAGCCGCCCGAGATCGCAGAGGCGATATTCGAGGTGCCGAGGCCGATCAGCTCCTGGTCCGGGTCGATGCGCTGGCGGCGCTTGGCGGCCAGCGTCTGGGCGACCGAGACCGACTCGACGAAGCCGATGATCGAGATCAGCACCGCGGGCAGCAGCAGCGTCTGCCACATCGAAAGGTCGAAGGACGGGGCCGAGAGCGGCGGCAAGCCGGTGGGCACCTCGCCCACCAGCCTCACACCGTGATCACCGAGGCCGAAGGCCCAGGCGACAAGCGTGGTCACAACCACCGCCGCGACCGGGCCGGCCTTGGCGAAGATGTCGGCCATGCGCGGTCCGAGGCCCGCCTTGCGCAGCAGCGGCTTCAGGCCCTTGCGGACCCAGAACAGGAAGGCGGTGGCCGAGACGCCGATCACCAGCGTGATCAGGTTGGTCTCGCCGATATGCTCGAAGATCGAGATCACCAGCTCGACCAGCGTGTGGCCGCCCGCGTCGATGCCGAAGATATGCTTGAGCTGCGAGGCGGCAATCAGCACGCCCGAGGCGGTGATGAAGCCCGCGATCACCGGGTGCGACAGGAAATTGGCAAGAAAGCCCAGCTTCAGCATGCCGAGCAGTGTCAGGAACACGCCCGAGATGAAGGCGAGCGTGATCGCTGCAAGCGCGATGTCGCCGGGCGTGGACAGCCCGAGCTGTCCGATGGCCGCCGCGGTCATCAGCGAGACCACCGCCACCGGGCCCACCGCCAGCGCCCGCGAGGTGCCGAAGATGGCATAGGCCACCAGCGGCAGGATCGAGGCGTAGAGCCCCATCTCGGCGGGCAGGCCGGCGAGCAGCGCGTAGGCCAGCGATTGCGGGATCAGCATGATCGTCACGATCACCGCCGCGACGAGATCGGAGGTCGCGGTGTCGCGGTTGTAGACCCGCGCCCAGGTCAGGATCGGGAGATAGCGGAAGAGCGTCTCGCGGGTGGGGCGGGGCATGGTCATGAAAGCTGTCCTGCGGATCGGTGGCAGAAAAGGCGCCCGGGGAGAGTCGCCCTGTTGGCGCTAGATATATTCAATAGATAGAATTTGTGAAGGGGGGAATGGAATAACAGGGTCACGGTTCCTCGATAGGAGGGAAATCGGCCCCGGATCAAGTCCAGAGCCGGAAAGGTGTTCTTTGGGCGTCCGGCGCGGCTCAGCCAGCGGTGACCTTCTCGGGCCGCGCCATCCATTCCTTGCCGCGCAGCATCGCCTTCCAGTAGACCGGCGGCAGGATCTGTTCCTTGAGGAGCCACGCGGCGCGGGTCGGCTTGGTGCCATCGAGCAGCCATTTGGGGAAGCTCGGCAGCAGCGCGCCGCCATAGCCGAACTCGGCCAGCACGATCTTGCCGCGCTCGACGGTAAGCGGGCACGAGCCGTAGCCGTTGTAGACCGCGTGAGGCGACAGCCCGTCGATATCTGCAGCGACGTTCTCGGCCACGATCGGGGCCTGCATCCGCGCGGCGGCGGCGGTCTTGGCGTTGGGCGCGTTCATCACGTCGCCAAGGCTCCAGACATTGTCGTAGCTCTTGTGGCGGAGGGTGTTCTGGTCGACATCGACCCAGCCGGCGGCATCAGCCAGCGGCGAGACGCGGATGAAGTCGGGCGCGGTCTGCGGCGGGCAGACATGCATCATGTCGAACTCCACATCGATGGTGAACGGCTCGCTGTCGGGCGTATTGACCGCGAAGGTGGCTTTCTTCGCCGGGCCATCCACCGCCACGAGGTTGTGGAAGAAGTTCAGCGAGGCGTCGTAGCGCTTCACGTAATCCATCAGCGCGGGAACGTAATCCTTCACCCCGAAGAGCACGCCGCCGGCATTCATGAACTGGATGTCGATGCGCGGCAGGATGCCGGTGCGGTACCAGTGATCGCCCGAGAGATACATCGCCTTCTGCGGCGCGCCGGCGCATTTGATCGGCATCGGCGGCTGGGTGAACAGCGCCGTGCCGCCCTTCAGCCCCTTCACCAGCTCCCAGGTATAGGGCGCAAGATCGTAGCGGTAGTTGGAGGTGACGCCGTTCTTGCCCAGCGTCTCGACCAGCCCTTCGACCTTGGCCCAGTCGAGCTTGAGGCCCGGGCACACGATCAGGCGCTGGTACTTCACCACCCGGCAGCCATCGAGGATCACCGCGTTGTTTTGCGGCTCGAAGGCGGCGACGGCGGACTTGATCCAGTGCACCCCCTTGGGGATCAGGCTGCCCATGGTGCGGGCGGTGGTCTCGGGCTCGAAAATGCCGCCGCCGACCATGGTCCAGCCGGGTTGGTAGTAGTGCACGTCGGCCGGGTCGAGCAGGGCGATCTCGAGATCGGGCTTGCGCGCCTTGAGGCTGGCCGAGACGGCAATGCCCGCGGCGCCACCGCCGACCACCACCACGTCGAAACTGGCGTCGCCGGTGTCGGTCGGGGTCTTGCCGCCGTTGACGATGCGCCGCACCACGCCAGCCATGTCGTAGCCGGCCTGCTTGGTGGCCATCAGGATGCGTGCCGGCGCCATCTGCCCGGCCTGGCTCAGCGACCACAGCGTTGCCGAGCGTGTGCCTGTGCGGCAATAGGCAAAGACCGGGCCGGGCAGCTCGCGCAGGGCACGGCCAAAGGCCTCGGCGTCGGTGTCCTGAACCTTGCCCGAGATCACCGGCAGGTAGCGTGTCTCGAGGCCCGCCGCCTTGGCTGCCGCCTCGATCTCTTCAAAGCCCGGCTGATCGGCACCTTCGCCGTCGGGGCGGTTGCAGATGATCGAGCGGTAGCCGGCCGCCGCGATCTCGGACAGGTCCGACGCCGCGATCTGCGGCGAAACCGTGAGGTCGTCGTTGATTTTGCGGAATTCCAAGGCGCGTCTCCTCCAGCACGGGAATCAGGGCAGTGGGGTCTTTTACATTCATTGTTGTGAATTTGTCATGCGTTGTCACGTCGCATGGCCTCCCGTGCTGGTGAGGGCGCCGTCCAGGCGGCTGAATAGGCGCGCGCGTGCGGCCCCAGAAACGAAAAACGCCGCCCCGAGGGGCGGCGTTTCGCGATACCGAAAGGCGTGGGCTCAGAAGCCGAGGCCTTCGTATTTCTTCTTGAACTTCGACACGCGGCCGCCGGTGTCCATGAGGCGCGAGGTGCCGCCGTTCCATGCCGGGTGCACGGTCGGGTCTACGTCGAGCGACAGGGTGTCACCTTCTTTGCCCCAGGTGGTGCGGGTCTGGTAGATGGTGCCGTCGGTCATCTTGACGTCGATGACGTGGTACTCGGGGTGGATGCCCTTTTTCATGACGTCGCTCCTTATGCGCCGGCGCCGGCGAGCGGCTTGTAGTTGGTGTCTTCCGCGATACGGGCGGATTTGCCGCGACGCGAGCGGAGGTAGTAGAGCTTGGCGCGACGGACACGGCCGCGGCGCACGACGGTGATCGACTCGATGTTGGTCGAGTACAGCGGGAACACACGCTCCACGCCTTCACCGAAGGAAATCTTGCGAACGGTGAACGAACCCGCGATGCCCGAGCCGTTCTTGCGGCTGATGCAGACGCCTTCGTAGTTCTGCACACGGGTACGGGTGCCTTCGGTCACCTTGTAGCCGACGCGCACGGTGTCGCCGGGCTTGAAGTCGGGGATATCTTTCCCCAGGGCGGCAATCTGTTCCGCCTCGAGCTGTGCGATCAGATCCATCTGACCTTCTCCTTATTCTTCACGGTTTTCCCGCGGGTGATGTCCTGAGCAGAGCTGTGCAGGCACAGATGCGTCGGCTGTTCTTTGTTTTGTGGCGGCGCTCTGCGGCAGGTCTGCCGGCAGCTCGGTCACCAATATCCAACGGCCCCGAGTCGCCCCGAAGCCGTGAATGCGCCCTGTTAAGCCGCCTTGGCCCGCAAATCAAGGGGTTTCAGTGGGGGGCGGGCCGGCTCAGCGCTTGCCTTTCGGGGCCTCGGCCAGCGCCCGTTCATGCGCCTCCCAGAGGTCAGGGCGCCGGGCCCGGGTGATCTCTTCCGACTGCTGGCGGCGCCATTTCTCGATCTCGCCGTGATGGCCCGAAAGCAGCACCGGCGGGATCTCGTGGCCCTGCCACTCGGCGGGGCGGGTATATTGCGGATGCTCGAGCAGCCCGTGCGAGAAGCTCTCCTCCTCGATCGAGTCTGCATTGCCGAGTACGCCGGGCAGCAGGCGCACGGTGGCGTCGAGCATCGCCTGCGCGGCCAGCTCCCCGCCGGTGAGCACGTAGTCTCCGAGCGAGACCTCCATGACGCCGTAATGGTCGAGCACCCGCTGGTCGAGCCCCTCGAACCGGCCGCAAATCAGCGTCACGCCCGGCGCCTGCGCCAACCGGCGCGCCATCGGCTGGTCGAAGCGTCGTCCCCGCGGGGACAGGTAGATGATCGGCGCAGCGCCCGAGATCTTGCGGCGCGCGGTCTCGAGGGCCCGGCCCATCACGTCGGGGCGCAGCACCATGCCGGCACCGCCACCGGCTGGGGTGTCGTCGACATTGCGGTGCTTGCCCTCGCCGAAATCGCGCAGGTTCACCGGGTCGAGCTGCCAGATCCCGTCCTGCAGCGCCTTGCCGGTCAGCGACAGGCCGAGCACGCCCGGAAAGGCCTCGGGGAAGAGGGTGATGACTTGTGCCGTCCAGGCGCGGGCGAGCGCCGGGCGATCGGTCATCAGCTCACGCGGCTTGAGGCTCGGGCGGATGGTTTTGCGACCATGGGATTTGGGTGTCTCGCTCATGCGCCTCCTGTAGCCGCACCGGCGGGACGGCTCAAGCGGCGTGCTGTGGCGCAATCTCGATATAGTGCTCGAGGCGCGGCGGTGCGATCATCCGGCCAGCGCGAAGATCCCAGTTGTCGCGGGGGCGCGGGGCCTCTCCGTGGGACGTGGCGAAGATATCGGTCGGGTCGGGCCAGCGCGGCTGCCCGGTCTGCTCTGCAAGCGTGTCGAGCTGGGACGAGAGCGCCGATGCCGCCCGGCTTGCTTCATCCGCATCCTTCGGCACAAATCCAAGCGCCTGCCCGGTGTAGCGCCCGGCATTCCAGCCCCGGATCACGCTGCACAGCCCGCCGAGCCACTCGGTCTCCCCGTTGCGCAGTGCGATCGTGATGCGGCCCGCCTCGGCGATGCGGCTGAGATAGAGCGCGACGCTGGCGCGCTCGCATCCCGGTTGGCGCGCACACCAGAGCGCGGCGCGGGCCTGCTCGGGGTCGGCGAGGTCATGTTCGGCAATCACCTTGTGCCATAGGTCGGGGTCGGGGGCAGTCAGTGCGCGCAGCGCGTCGACAAGCGTGTGTCCTTTGCCCGGGGCGGTCTGCTTCCAGGCCATCCTCGTGGCGCGGAAGGCGGCCCTCTGACGTTCGAAACGTTGGCGGCGTGCGTCGATCTCGAGCACCCGGTCGCGGATCGCGAGAACCACGTCGGGCTTGCGAAAGCGCTGCGCCAGCTCGCCTGCACGGCAGGGGTCGGCGGCGATCAGTTCGCGCAATTGCCACAGGGCCTGGAGTTGCCTGTCATCCAGCTGTTCGACGGTCTCTGCCCGCCAGGTGTGCAGGATGCGCCCGAACACCCTGCTACGCACCGCCGCGCGGGTTTCGGGCTCATGCAGTGCCGTGGGATCCCGCCGCCCGTCGGCTGCCCGAAGGAGGACGCCGAGCTCCTTGCGCATCGTGGCAGGGGGCGGGATGTCGCGCGGCAGGCGCCGATACGCCCGCGCCGTCAGAAGGCTGGGCGCTGCCGCCGCTGCCGCGCGCCTATCGAGGCGCGGCAGCCTTGCTGCGGACAGGCCAAGTGCCGTCACCACACCGATGCTCGAGAGGATCGTGACCTGCATCATCACCGGCAGATCGGCCCGCTGATGCAGGATCAGAAATAGCAGCGCCGACGTTGTCGCGACGCCATACCAAAGCACACGTTGAATCGCCGGGACCATGAGCGCCCCCTTTTTGTCAAAATCCAGTCTCAAATTGATTTTGATTATGGCGAATTATTGCCGTTACGGGGAAGTTTTCTTGATCTGTTTACCAATTCGTAACGATTAGGGGCTCTTGACTCTGTTTGTTTGCGATTCGACGCAGATTTTTCTTCGCGTCGCGCAGGTTTTCCTCGCTGAGCGCGCTGCGGTTGAGCGCCAAGAAGACCTCGTCGAGCCCGGAAACCGGCTGGGCATTCACCGGCGGGAGAATCGCCAGAGCGTCTCGAATCTCAGGAACTAGGGCGAAAAGGTCGAGCAGAGGCGCAAGCGGCCCCTCCCTTCGGTCTCGGCTGAGATCGAGCGATTCTGACATCACACGTGCCGGAGCCACCGCTTTGGCCACGGCCTCGACGGTCCCGGTCAGATCCGTGGCCACCTCTGGTCGGGTGGCGTAGAGGTCGAGATCATCGGTCAGCCGTGTGCTGCGCAGGTTTTGCCACCATGTCGAGCGCAGCCAAGTATCGCTGTCCCGGGTCGAGAAGAAAAATATGAGATCGAGATTGTCTCCGAAGCGGTGGCGCGCGTTCTCGGCAATCACCGACATGATCCGTGGCGCCGCGTGATAGCCGGGACGGCGGCGGCGGCCGGGCAGATGACCCGACAGATCCTCGGAGGACATCAGAATCGGGCGCGGGTCGTCGCGCTCGATCCGGCGAAAGAAACGCATGGCGTAGCGCCCCACGGCGTTCAGCGCGGCGTCGTCTTCCGGGGCGGCGCAAAACGCCCGCGTGGCCTCGGTCAGGGCGTCGAAATCCGCCTTGAGATAGACGCGCAGATGCGGCTCGAGCAGCGCCCGGTTGGCACGGAGTGTGCTTTGGACGCTGGTGGTCCCTGTCTTGTGAAATCCTGCGTGAATGACCACGCGGGTCATTCGAGCAGGCCCTCCGGCGGATCGGCGACGATGCGCCCCGAGGCCAGATCCACCGTCGGCACCGCCTCGCGGGTGAACGGCAGCAGGACGGTCTTGGACTGGCCCGGCGCCGTCAGTTCGAGCAGGTCGGTGGCGCCATGGTTGAGCACCGCCTTGACGCGGCCAAGCTCGGCGCCGCCGGTATCAAAGACCGCAAGGCCGATCAGGTCGGTGTGATAGAACTCGTCATCGGGCAGGGTGGGCAGCCTGTCGCGCGGGGCATAGAGCCCGGTGCCACGCAGGGCGTCGGCCTCTTCCTTGCTGCGCACGCCCGAGAGCCGCGCCGCGAAGCCGCCCTTCACGGGGCGGGTGATCTGCACTTCGAAGCTGCGGCTGCCATCCTCGGTGGTCAGCGGTGCATACTCGACCAAAGCCTCGGGCTCGGCGGTGAAGCTCTTGAGGCGTACCTCGCCGTTCACCCCGAAGGCGCCCGCAATCGTTCCGACACAGATGGTTTCGCTCACACTGGCCTCGCTCATGCCCGGTTTACCGCGCTACTGGATAGACCAGAGCCGCAGCGCTTGGCAATCGACGCCAACTCAGAAGTTCAGGCGGATCACCCGGATGACGCCGAAGCGCACGCTCCACTGGTCCTGGGCGCCATCGTCGACGATCGGGCTGTCGGCGGCATCGTTGAGCAGCGAGCGATAGGTCACGCCCCCCTCGAGGCCCCAGTCGCGGTTGATCTGATAGCGCGCGACGAACTCGGCCCCGGCGCCCAGCAGGCCGCCGTCGGCATCATAGGCCGGGCGGTCCGAGGTGGCCTCAGAGGCGGAGACGCCGAAATAGGTGTCTGCGACCTCGTCATTGCCCCAGTAGAGCCGGGGGCCCATGCTCAGGCGCCAGTCGCTCGTGGGTCGGGTGATGAAATCGAACCCGGCCTCGCCGACCCAGCCTTCGTGGCCGCCGAAACCGCGGCGCACATCGGCATAGGTGCGGTAGTTCTCGGCGGTGTAGCCCACGCCGATTCCCAGCTCGACCGCCGCGTCGATATCGTCCATGCCGCGCAGGCCGTCGTATTCCGAGGAGTCGCGCTCGCCGATGTAATCGAACGAGCCATGCACGTCGAAGCCGCGGAAGTCGTTCCAGGCGTCGCTGTCGCCGAAATCGAGCCCGTCCGAAAGGCGCAGGCTGTGGAAGCGGAAGCCGAGATCGGGCACAACGCTATACTCGTCCGAGCCCAGGTATTCCGGTGCCATGCCGATGCCGCCGCGCAGGCTGAAGACAAAGCCACGCTGCCGCGTGCCCTGGCTCGACAGCGCCGGGGAGGCGGTCGTGTCAGACGCGTTGTCGAGCAGCGATGTCACCTCCTGAGCGCTGACCATGGCGGGCGCGGCAAGCAGGGCAAGCGCAACAGCGGTTGCGGTGCGGAAGGTTGTCATCGGGCGGCTCCTGTCTGGGGCGATGCGATTCGTAGTCTAGCGCCTTTGAATCTGTTTCCTACTGTTGGGGAACAAAAAAAGCGCAGCGGGCCGAACCCGCTGCGCCTGTGTTGCCGAAAGGCAGACGAATTACTCGGCTGCGGCCTCTTCCGATGCCTCTGCGGCTTCGGCGGCCTTGGCGGCGCGAGCTTCGGCACGCTCCTGAGCGGCCTTGCCCGGCTTCGCCTTCTTCGGGTTGTTGCGGGCTTTCTTCTCGGCGACGCCGGCGGACTCGAGGAAGCGCGCGACGCGGTCGGTGGGCTGGGCGCCCTGGCCGAGCCAGTACTGCACGCGCTCGAGGTCCATCACCACGCGGCGCTCGTCATCCTTGGCGAGCAGCGGGTTGTAGGTGCCGAGCTTCTCGACGAAGCGGCCGTCGCGCGGCATGCGCGAGTCGGATGCGACGATGGCGTAGTGGGGGCGCTTCTTGGAACCGCCGCGGGCGAGACGAATCTTGATGGCCATTTCAGTTTCTCCTTATCGAATGGCGTTGGGTCGTGCCGGTTGAGCCGGCCTTACGATTGGTGTTGTTCGTGGTGCTTGATGACTTCCTGAATGACGAAATTCAGGAACTTCTTGGCGAAGTCGGGGTCGAGGTCGGCCTTCTCCGCCAGATCCTGCAGCCGCGCGATCTGCTTTTCCTCTCGCGCGGGGTCGGAAGGGGGCAGGTCGTGATGCGCCTTGAGGACGCCCACGGCCTGGGTGTGCTTGAACCGCTCGGCCAGCGTGAAGACGAGGATCGCATCCAGCCGGTCGATGCTTTCGCGGTGTTCCTTGAGCAGCGCCGCGGCGCGTGCCACCGGATCATGGGTCTCAGTCAATGGCCCAGCCTTTCGGTTTGAACAGGGGATCCTGGAAATTCGCGATTTCCATGTCGATGCCGTGGGCGAGCTGCGTGCCGCGCAGCGCCGCCGGGGCGGGATGGCGATAGACCGCGTCGGAGCCGTCGATCGAGGGGGCCTCGGCGTCCTTCGTTGCGCCGAGCCGTTCCGCGAGGCGGATCGAGTCGAGGTTCTTCGGGTCGATATAGCTGACCGCGGTGTCCCAGCCCTTCTCGTCGTAGAAGTGCGTGCGCACGCGATGGGTGGCTTCGAGCGCAAAGCCCTTGCCGCCCTTGTCGGGCCAGATGATCCAGGCGATCTCGCGCTCGGGCCATTTCGCCGGGCACCAGCCGCCGGCCATGCCGACGGTCTCGCCGGTGTCGCGCAGGTGGACCATCCACATGCCGAAGCCGCGGATCTCCCAGTGGCCGATCTCGGCGGCGTAGAGCATCCATGCCTCGTACGCGTTGAGCGGCCCGCCCATGAAGCGCGAGCGATACGAGGCGAAGGTGGCCTTGAAATCCGGGTAGTCCTGCGGTTCGGGCGCGCGCAGCACCAGGCGGGCAGTTTCGAGCACGGGAATGTCGTGATGCGCCATCACACGCCCTCCCGCTGCTCGGGGTGGCGGTAGACGTGGCAGGTCTGACCGAAGAGGGTGTCTTCGCCCTCGTAATGCGCGCCAAGCCGCAGCGCCAGCGCCCGCGACCGGTCGTTGGTCGGGTCGATCATGCTGATCAGCCGGGTCAGGCCGAAATGGCGGGCGGCGGCAGAGCGCGCCGCCTCGACAGCCTCGTGGGCATAGCCCTTGCCCTCGTAGGCGGCGAAGATGCCATAAGCCAGTTCCGGCTCGGGCCATTCGATATGGTGCAGCACGCCGGCATGGCCGATCATCTCGCCGCTGTCGCGCACGGTGATGTGCCAAAGGCCATAGCCACGCAGCTGCCATTGCCCGGCGCTGCGCAGGAGCATGCGCCAGACCTCGCCGCGCTCGGACGGGCCCCCGACATATTTCGAGCGCTCGTCGGCGAAGAAGCCGCAGAGCGGGTCGAGATCCTCGAAGCGCGGGGCGCGCAGCACGAGGCGGTCGGTTTCGATCACGGGCACCTTGACGCTCATCCCAGAACCTCCTCGGGTCCGGGATGGCGATAGAGCATGTCTTCGCCCATGCTGTAATTCATGTAGGTGCGCTCGTACGTGGCACCCATGCGCTCGGCCAGCGCCACCGAGCGAGTGTTGCCCGGCACGATGTTCGAGGTCAGCGTGGTCAGGCCGAGATCCTCGTAGGCGTAGCGACGCACGCGCTCGGCGGCCTCGCGGGCGATGCCGCGGCCCTCGAAACCCTCGAAGACCACCCAGCCGATTTCCGGCTCGGGCCAGCCCTCGGGGTTCCAGATGCCGGAGATGCCGGCGGGCGTGCGGGTCTCTTTCATCTCGATGGTGAAGTAGCCGTAGCCGCGCAACTGCCAGTGACCGATATTGAGCGCGAACCAGCGCCACGCGTCGCCGCGATGGTCGTAGCCGCCGAAGCCGTCGGCGCGCTCGCGGTCGAGCAGGAAGGCGATCATCGGCTCGGCATCGGCTGCTTCCGGGCCGCGCAGGATCAGGCGCTTGGTCTCGAGGCGGGGGGCGTTGGGCACGATCATGCGTAGGCCTCCGGGCTGCCATCCGCATCGGCGCGGTGACGGTAGACCACGGTCTCCGCCGGGGTCTCGCCCGCGGGCAGCGGCGCGTCCTCGTCATGCTTGGCGCCAAGCCGCTCGGCCAGCGCGATGGAACGGTCGTTGCCGGGGGTGATATAGGAGACCAGCGTCTCGAAGCCGGTTTCCCACGCCCAGTGCAACGCCGCCTGCGCCGCCTCGGCGGCATAGCCTTTGCCCTCGGCGCCCTCGAGCAGGGTCCAGCCGATCTCGGCCTCGGGGAAATGCGGCGGCTGCGACAGGCCGACCTGCCCGACGAAGCTGCCGTCCCTGGTTTCGATGCCCCAGTAGCCGAAGCCCCGCAGGTCCCACATGCCCACCTCGGACGCAATCCAGCGCCACGCTTCCTTGCGCGGAAGCGGGCCACCCATGAAGCGCGCGCGGTCGGTCTCGAACAGGTCGCAAAGCGCCTCGAGATCGGCCAGCACGTGGCCTCGCAGGGTCAGCCGCGGGGTATGGAGGACGGGGGCGGGCACGGGCTTACTTCTTCTTCCCCATGCCGCTCAGGCCGGGCGGCAGGCCACCGCCGCCACCCATGCCGGGCAGGCCGCCGGGCATCCGGCCGCCCATCGCCTTGGCCGCCTGTTCCAGCGCCTTGGGGTCCATCTGGTTCGGGTCCATGCCCTCGGGCATGCCGCCTTTGCCGAACATGCCCTTCATGGCCTGTTTCAGCATGCCGCCTTTGCCCATCTTGCCCATCTTCTTCATCATGTCGGACATCTGGCGCTGCATCTTCAGCAGCTTGTTGAGATCCGACACTTCCATGCCAGCACCCTTGGCGATGCGCTTCTTGCGCGACGCCTGCAGGAGCTGCGGGTTGGCGCGCTCCTTCTTGGTCATGGAGTTGATCAGGGCGATCTGCTGCTTGAGGATCTTGTCGTCGATCCCCGCGCCGTCCATCTGCTTGGCCATCTTGGCGGCGCCGGGCAGCATCTGCATCATGCCTTCCATGCCGCCCATCTTGATCATCTGCTCGAGCTGCATCTTCAGGTCGTTCATGTTGAACTGACCCTTGGAGAAGCGCTTCATCATGCGCTCGGCCTGCTCGGCCTCGAGCGTCTGCTGCGCCTTCTCGACCAGCGCGACGATGTCGCCCATGCCGAGGATGCGGCCCGCGACACGGTCCGGCTCGAAGGTCTCGAGCGCGTCCATCTTCTCGCCAAGGCCGACGAACTTGATCGGCTTGCCGGTGACCGCGCGCATCGAAAGCGCCGCACCGCCGCGGCCGTCGCCGTCCATCCGGGTCAGCACCACGCCGGTGATGCCGATGCGGGTGTCGAAGTTCTCGGCGGTGTGCACCGCGTCCTGGCCGGTAAGGCCGTCGACCACTAGCAGCGTCTCGCGCGGGTTGGCGACGTCGCGCACTGCCTCGACCTGCGCCATCAGCTCTTCGTCGATCGACAGGCGACCGGCGGTGTCTAGCATGTAGACATCGTAGCCGCCGAGGCCCGCCTGGGTCTTGGCGCGCTTGGCGATCGCGACCGGGTCCTCGCCCTTGACGATCGGCAGCGTGTCGACCCCGATCTGGGTGCCGAGGATGGCGAGCTGTTCCATGGCGGCGGGGCGGTTGACGTCGAGCGAGGCCATCAGGACCTTCTTGCCGTCGCGCTCCTTCAGTCGCCGGGCGAGCTTGGCTGTGGTGGTGGTCTTGCCGCCGCCTTGCAGGCCGACCATCAGGATCGGCGCGGGCGGGCTGTCGACGCGCAGCGAGCCGGGCTCGCCTTCGCCGGCGAGCACGGCGATGAGCTCGTCATGGACGATCTTGACGACTTGCTGGCCCGGCGTGACCGACTTGGTGACCGCGGCGCCGGTCGCCTTTTTCTCGACCGCCTTGATGAACTGGCGCGCCACCGGCAGCGAGACGTCGGCCTCGAGCAGGGCGACACGCACCTCGCGCAGCGCGGTGCGGACGTCGTCCTCGGACAGCGCGCCCTGTTTCGTCAGCCGGTCGAAGACGCCGCCAAGGCGCTCTGATAGATTCTCGAACATGGGGCCGCTGGCCTCCCGTCTGTTGTCCTTGTGCCCTCCCGAGATAGGGACGGCGGCGCGATGAGTCATCGGGGCAATGCAGAATGGCCCCCGTGGGCGCAACGCGCTGACGGAGGGCGATCCCGGGCAGACCCCAAGGGACCGGAGGCGCAATAAGGCTTCCGGAGTCGCCACGCGGATACGGCGCGCGGGCCTGCGAGTCAAGCTTTACGGGCTTTGCAGGTGCAGCAATCGTTGGTCCCACATGTTGCCGCGGCACACGTGATGCGCTAGCTGGACTCCGCAGCGGCATCGGCTGGCGGGAGACTGCTCCGAGGTTGGGCTTTGGCTGCGGCAGACTGCGCAAAAATAGCACAGGTGGTTATTTTGCGCGCGGAATGCTGCCGGTGCGAGAATTCAGGCTGGTCGATTCGGCCTTTTGCCGCTAAGGAAAGTACGAGAAACGCTCATTTTTGAGGTGAAGAATGAAACTGAAGTCTCTTATGACCTCCGCAGCCATCCTCGGCATGGTTGCTTCCTCCGCAGCATACGCAGCTGGCCCGACCGAAGTCGTGGTGGAAGACGATCCCTACGCGCTGGCCGCTCCGGCAAGCTCGTCGTCGGACGCAGGCACCATCGCGGCCGTCGTCGGTGGCGCCGCGCTGATCGCTCTGATCGCGTCGTCGTCGGACGGCTCGTCCAGCAGCAGCAGCAGCAGCTCGACCAGCGACTGAGCTCATTGCTGAGCACGTCGGGGTCGTACCGTCCCGTCGCAGAGAATTTGAGATGCGCCCCCGCTTGCGAGGGCGCATTTTTCTTGGGCATCGACGGTCTTTCCGGTGTCGCGGCCTTCCGCCCGGCCTGCCGGCATGCTGCCCGGAGAATCTCTTTTCCCGTCGCGTGCTTGCAACGCGGTGATGGTTCGTACCATACCGGGTTGAGTGTGATCCGAAGCGTGGACCTAGAATGACCAACTGGGATGAGATCCGCACCGCCTACCAGGTGGCGCGACTGGGAACCGTCAGCGGCGCGGCCGAGGTTCTCGGAGTTCACCACGCCACGGTGATCCGGCATATCGACGCGCTCGAGGCGCGCATGGGCGTGAAACTCTTCCAGCGCCACGCCCGCGGCTATACCCCCACCGAGGCCGGGCAGGATCTGGCCCGGGTGGCGCAGGCCACAGATGACCAGTTCCAGCAACTCGCCGGTCGCATCAAGGGGCAGGGCGAGGGGGTCTCGGGCGAACTTCTCGTCACGTCGCTGATCAACTTCTCGCCGTTGATGGTCGGGGCGCTGGAGTCCTTCCGCGAGGCTTATCCCGAAATCGTGGTGCGCTACCTGACCGGCACGCGTCTGTTCCGGCTTGAATACGGCGAGGCGCACGTGGCGCTCCGGGCGGGCTCTGCCCCGCAGGAGCCGGACAACGTGGTGCAGCCCTTCGCGCGGCAGGCGGTGGCGCTCTTCGGGGCGCGCAGCTACATTGAGCGGCGCGGCAAGCCCGACAGTGTCGAGGCGCTGCAGAGCCATGATTTCGTGGGCTATGACGATCCCGATTCCCGCGCGCCCTACGCTATCTGGATGAAGAAGAACGTCCCGTTCGACCGAGTGGTGTTCCGCGCCGAGGACGGTCGTGTGCAGCAGGAGGCGGTGCGTGCCGGCGCCGGGCTCGGCTTCATGGCCGAGCAGGAGGGCCGCGCCGACCCCGATCTGGTCCAGATCCTGCCCGCGCAGGAAGACTGGTCCTCGCCGCTGTGGCTGGTGACCCATGTCGACCTGCACCGGACCCCCAAGGTTCAGGCCTTCCTGAAACATCTCAAGGATTACGCGACGGAGCGCGACAAGGCGTGAGCCCGGCAAGTCAGGGCCACCTCGCGATGCTGAGCTTCTCGGCGCTGGTCGCGGGCTCTTTCGCCATGGGATCGCTCGCGGCGCCGCATATCGCGCCGACGGCGTTGAACGCGGTGCGCTTCGTGCTTGCGGGGCTGATCCTGTCGGGCGTGGCGGCTGCCAGCGGGAAGGTGACACGCGCCTCGCTCGAGGCGCCGTGGCGCTACCTCGTGCTTGGCGGGCTGATGATCGCGTATTTCGTGCTGATGTTCGAAGGCCTCAAGACCGCGGCCCCGGTGAGCATGTCGGCGGTCTTCACCCTGACGCCGCTGATGGCGGCGGGTTTCGGCTGGCTGCTGATGCGCCAGCGCATGACCGGGCGAATGGCTCTGGCCCTCGCGGTGGGCGCCGTCGGCGCGCTGTGGGTCATCTTCGACGGCAGCCTTCAGGCGGCGCTGCGCTTTGGTGTCGGGCGCGGCGAGGCGGTCTACTTCGTCGGCTGTGCCGCCCACGCCGTCTATGCGCCGCTCGTGCGCAAGCTGAACCGTGGTGAGCCGGCGCTGGTCTTCACGCTTTGGACCAACCTCGCGGGTACGGCAATGCTGCTGATCTGGGGGTGGCCCGCGCTGATGGCGACGGACTGGGCAGCGCTGCCGCCGATCGTCTGGATCACCATCGCCTACACTGCCATCGCCGCCACCGCGGCCACTTTCGTGCTCCTGCAGTTCGCGGCGCTGCGCCTGCCCTCGGCCAAGGTCATGGCCTATACCTACCTCACCCCGTCCTGGGTCATCCTCTGGACGCTGGTGCTGGGGCAGGGGGTGCCGCCGGCGGTGATCCTCGTTGGTGTGGCGCTGACCGTGGTGGCGCTGCTGCTGCTGCTCAAGAACGAGTGACGGTCAGACGCGGTCCTGGTCCTGGATCGCAGGCCCGGTGCCGAGCTCCTCGGCGAGGAAGCGCTCGAAGGCGTCGAGATTGACCGGCTCGACAAGCCCGAATCCCACCATCCAGACCGAGGCCTCGCGCAGCGCATCCGGCTCGAGCTTGCACCATTTCACGCGGCCACGCTTTTCCTGGCTGATCAGTCCGGCCGCGGCGAGGATGGCGAGGTGCTTGGAGACCGCCGCAAGCGACATCTCGAAGGGGTCGGCCACGTCGGTCACTGCCATGTCGTCCTCGAGCAGCATCGCGAGGATGCGGCGGCGGGTCGGGTCTGCGAGGGCGGCAAAAACGGCGGAGAGCGTGTCGGTCATGTCGCCATAAGCCGTGCCGCCGATGGCATCGTCAAGCCGGTCTCGGTCATGCTCAACCGCGCAGTTGAATAAGGAATAGTGCCTCCGTTGGCGCTAACCTGGCGCTGGGGGCTTTGATGTGAGAGAGGGTGTGAATTTAAAAACATTAGATATCAAAGTCTTAAGGTGTCTTGATCGTCTGTTCACCGGTTCTTGACTCGGGGCGCTCCGCCGCATAGCAACATCGCGAAACTCCTTTTGGACTGAACAGTGAGCGACCCCGATCCGAAGCAGCAACTCGATGCGCTGGAGGCGAAGATCGCGGCGGCCAAGGCCGCCCGGGAAAGCGACAAGGTCCATCAGGAGGAACACTATTCCCAGGCACAGCTCGCCTGGCGGATGGTCACGGAGATGGTTGCCGGTCTCGGGATCGGCTTTGGCATCGGATACGGGCTCGACGTGCTGTTTGGCACCACCCCGTTCCTCATGGTGCTGTTCACATTGCTGGGGATCGTGGCGGGTATCCGGGTGATGCTGCGCAGCGCCGCCGAAATCCAGCAGGCGCAACTGGCCAAGCAGGCCGGAGAAGACGAGAAGAGGGATCGCAATGGCGACTGAAGCAACGCACGGTGCTGAGATGGCCGGACACGGCGCAGAGAACGCCGCCGAAACGGGTGGTCTCGTCTTCCACCCGATGGACCAGTTCATCGTCAAGCCGCTGTTCGGCGACGGTGCGGTTGGCATGTTCACCATCACCAACGTCACCCTGTGGATGCTGATCGCGATCCTCGTAATCGTCGCGCTGATGGTGTTCGGCACCTCGCGCCGCGCTGTCGTTCCCTCGCGCAGCCAGTCGGTGGCCGAGCTTGCCTACGGCTTCATTCACAAGATGGTCGAGGACGTGGCCGGCAAGGACGGGCTCGTCTACTTCCCCTACATCATGACGCTGTTCATGTTCATCGTGATCGCCAACTTCCTCGGCCTGATCCCGATGAGCTTCACCACCACCTCGCACTTCGCGGTGACCGTGGTGCTGGCGCTCTGCGTGTTCCTCGGCGTGACCATCCTCGGCTTCGTCAAGAACGGCGCCTCCTTCCTGAGCCTGTTCTGGGTGTCGTCGGCGCCGATGGCGCTGCGCCCGGTCCTGGCGATCATCGAGATCATCTCGTACTTCGTGCGCCCGGTCAGCCACTCCATTCGTCTTGCCGGCAACGTCATGGCGGGCCACGCGGTTCTCAAGGTGTTCGCAGGCTTCGCTGCCGTCGCCGCGATCTCGCCGCTGACCATCGTCGCGATCACCGCGATCTACGGTCTCGAGGTTCTGGTGGCCTTCATTCAGGCCTACGTCTTCACGATCCTCACCTGCGTCTACCTCAAGGACGCACTGCATCCGCACCACTGACGTAGCGGCGGGGCCCGCGCCCCGCTCTACCCCGCAGAACACCCCTATCGATCACTTCCACACGTAAGGAGATACCACCATGGAAGGTCAACTCGCACACATCGGCGCAGGTCTCGCAGGTCTCGGCACCGGTCTCGCCGCACTTGGTGTGGGCAACGTCGCCGCGAACTTCCTCGCCGGCGCGCTGCGCAACCCCTCGGCTGCTGCTTCGCAGACCGCGACCCTGTTCATCGGCATCGCATTCGCCGAAGCACTGGGCATCTTCTCCTTCCTCGTTGCTCTGCTGCTGATGTTCGCCGTCTAATCGACGGAACGAAAATCCTTACGCGCGGGCGGTCCCGTCCCTGACGGGCCGCCCGATGTAGAGACAACGTTCCGACGGAGGACGACATGGCGACAGAACCCATCGCCGGAGAATTCGCGAGCGCCTGCGTGGACAGCCATGGCTCTGCCATCGGCATGCCCCAGCTGTGCGCTGAGTGGATCCCGAACCAGGTCTTCTGGCTTGTCATCACGCTTGTGGTGATTTTCTTCGTGCTGTCGCGCATCGCTCTGCCGCGGATCGCATCCGTCCTGGCCGAGCGCCAGGGCACGATCACGAATGACATCGCCGCCGCAGAGGAGCTGAAGCGCCAATCCGCCGACGCCGAAGCGGCGTACGACAAGGCGCTCGCGGATGCCCGTGCCGAGGCCCAGGCCATCGGTCAGCAGACCCGCGACGAGATCAAGGCGCAACTCGACGAGGCGACCCGCGAAGCGGACGCCCAGATCGCGGAAAAGACCGCCGAGTCGGAAGCGGCCATCGCCGAAATCCGTGCCTCGGCCCTCGCGAATGTCGAGATCGTCGCAAAGGACACCGCGGCAGCCATCGTGGCGGCCCTTGGTGGCAAGGCGGATCAGGCAGCCATCTCTTCGGCTGTCGACAACCGGATGAAAGGGTGAGCCGATGCGTAAGCTGATCATCACCAGCGCCCTTGGCGCAAGCCTTGCCAGCCCCGCGCTGGCGGCGTCCGGCCCGTTCTTCTCGCTGCGCAACACCGACTTCGTGGTGCTGCTCGGTTTCCTGCTCTTCCTTGCTGTCCTGGCCTACTTCAAGGTCCCGGGCATGCTGGGCAAGCTGCTGGACAAGCGCGCCGACGACATCCGCAACGAGCTCGACGAAGCGCGCGCGCTGCGTGAAGAGGCCCAGACGCTTCTTGCCTCCTACGAGCGCAAGCAGCATGAGGTCTCTGCACAGGCGGACCGCATCGTTGCGAACGCCAAGGAAGAGGCCGAGATCGCCGCCGAACAGGCCCGCAAGGACCTCAAGGATGCTATCGCACGCCGTCTCGCTGCCGCAGACGACCACATCGCTTCGGCTCAGGCATCGGCCGTGAAGGAAGTGCGCGACCGTGCCGCAATCGTGGCCGTGGCGGCTGCCCGCGATGTCATCGCGCAGCAGACCAGCGCTGCAGACAAGGACCGGATGATCGACGAGTCGATCGCCGAAGTCGGTGCCAAGCTGCACTGACCCGCAAGGTCCCCGAGAATTCCAAGAAGCCCGGCCACTGGTCGGGCTTTTTTCTGTCCCGCGGTCGGATTTGCGGCACGTGGAACACGGTCGGGGCTTGCCTTGCCGTTGCGCCATCGGCAAGACTTTGCTTGTTGGCTCCCACCAGATACGGTAGCCCGACCAGGTCCACAGCGGTACATGTGGTCATCAGGACAAGAGGGTAGCGTGGCACATATCATCGTCGTCGGGAACGAGAAGGGCGGGGCGGGCAAATCCACCGTCTCGATGCATGTGGCCACCGCGCTTGCCCGGCTGGGCTACAGGGTCGGGGCGCTCGACCTCGACCTGCGTCAGCAGACCACCGGCCGCTACTGCGACAACCGCCGCCGCTTCCTCGAGAGCGAGGGGCTCGAGCTGCCCAGCCCGCATTACATGGAGCTGCCGCAGGTCGATCCCTCCGAGCTGGCGCCCGGCGAGAACGCCTATGATCACCGGCTGAGCAAGGCGGTTTCGATGCTCGAGGCTGACAGCGATTTCATCCTGATCGACTGCCCCGGCTCGCACACCCGCCTGAGCCAGGTGGCGCACACGCTTGCCGACACGCTGATCACCCCGCTCAACGACAGCTTCATCGATTTCGACCTGCTGGCCCGCATCGACGGCGACGGCGAGAAGATCCTTGGCCCGTCGGTCTATTCCGAGATGGTCTGGAATGCCCGGCAGCTGCGCGCACAGGCCGGGCTCAAGCCGATCGACTGGATCGTCCTGCGCAACCGCCTCGGCGCCCAGCAGATGATCAACAAGATGAAGATGGAGAAAGCGCTCGAGCGTCTTTCCAAGCGCATCGGTTTCCGCATCGCGCCGGGGTTCTCCGAGCGGGTGATCTTCCGCGAACTGTTCCCGCGTGGCCTGACGCTGCTCGATCTCAAGGATATCGGCGTCAAGCAGCTCAACATCTCGAACGTGGCGGCGCGCCAAGAGCTGCGCGACCTGATGAGCACGCTCGATCTGCCCGAGGTCGAGATCCGCTTCTGAGGCGGCGCTAGCGCAGCCGCCAGGCCAGCGCCGCAACGCCGATGCCGGAGGTCAGCAGTTCGATACCGAGAAAGATCCCGAGGATGCCGCCACCGGCTTCCGGGATGGCGAAGATGATCCAGAGGCCGAGGGCCACGGAGATCGCCCCGGCCAACGCCAGCCACCCCCAGCCGCGCCGCTCGCGCAGGTGAAAGGCGAGCAGGACGCGCAGCAGCCCGACGGCGATGAAGAACCCGGCGATGATCAGCGTGAGCGAGACGATTCCGGCGAGGGGGTTGGCCAGCAGCGCGACGCCGAAGGCGAGCACAATGAAGCCCAGCAGCCCCGAGACAAGCCGGGCAGAGCCGGGCCCGTCATCCTGAAACGCGATCCACAGCTGAAGGACTCCACCAAGCAAGAGGATGCTGCCAGCGATGGCCACTGCGGTCAGCGATGCGGCAAAGGGGTTCAGGAAGGCGACGACCCCGCCGACGATGAGCAGCGCGCCGAGGACCAGCAGCCAGCGCCAGTCGGGCCCGAGCGGGCGGCGGGGTCGGGTCTCGCGTCGGGGCATGGGATCGGACATGGGGCACTCCTCTGGGCTGCAGGGAGAACCACGCTGGAGCGTCCCCGTTCCATCACCATGCCGCGACACGGGATTGCGCGAAAGGCAGGACTCGGGGTTTCTCGTGTGTCACGACAGAGGGCCGAAGGTGTCCCTCCGGCCCTGCCTGTTGTGGCCTCGGTGACTGGCCGGGTCACTCCGCCGCCACGGCGATCTCCTCGCGGCGCCCGAAGTGCTGGCGGTTGAGCCGCAGCACCAGCCAGACGGCGAGCGCCTGCGCGATCAGCGCCACGGCGGTCAGACCCCAGAAGGCGAGGCTGAACTTGTCGACCATGCCGGCGGCCACCAGCCCCTTGTTGATGAAGAACTGCAGCATCACCGACAGCGCCACCGCCGGGCAGACCAGCGCGTAGGAGCCGGGCGAGGTCTTGGGACCGAGCACGAAGTCGCGGAAATAGCCCTGCGCTCGCAGCACCGTCATCCCCAGCAGCAGGAACGCCACCTGCACCGAGAGCATCCGGGCCAGGAAGACCAGCGTCTCGCCGGCATTGCCATGTGCGTCGAAGGTGGTGTGCAGCCCGTGCGCCTGGCGCAGGAACATGATGCCGAGCACGGTCATGATCGGCACGATGATCAGCAGGGTCGGGCCGGCCTCGCGCGCGGTGCCGTAATGCAGCATCGAGCTCAGAGCGGTGATCGCGGCCATCACGGTGTAGATCATCGTGGTCACGCCGAGGAAGGTCGACAGCACCAGTGCGGTGCCGACGGTCACCGGGTTGGCGCTCATGGCGGCGGGGGCGGCGAAGCCCACGGCGACCATGGCGATGGCGAAGGCGGGCAGCAGCTGGGCAAAGGAGTTGTGCGCGGTGACATCGAAGATGCCCCCCTTCGACAGCACCCGGCCGAGAAAGCCGCCAAGCTGTCGGAAGGCCAGCACGCCGATCAGCGCGAAGGCCACCATGGCGAAGGGGAAGAGATACTCGACCACGGACCACAGGCCGGGCACGAAGACCAGCCCGAGGATGAAGCCCACGTTCACCGTCATGGCAAGCGCCAGCGGCATCGCGAGCACCGAGCTCTCGGTGTTGGACTGCTTCATCTCTTGCCATGCGGCGGTCTGTTTGAAGGCGCTGAAGCTGCGCAGGTTCCAGATCAGCGACTTGATGTTGAGCACCGCGAAGACGGCGATTCCCAGCATCGCGACCACGATCGCCACCTGTTGCGGCAGCAGCCCCCCGGCCCAGGCGGAGGCGATGTCCTCGAAGACGGGGACGGCCTGCCCGGGGTGGGGCACCCAGAACATCAGGTACATGAAGAACGAGACCGCCGTACCGCCCGCGCCCAGCGACGCGAGGAAATAGGTCGGCGAGTAGGTGTCTGCGGGGCGTGCAAGCGTGCGTGCCATGACGGCCTCCCATAAATTCGCTGTACGGAATGTATTATACATTCATAAATGGGAATGTTAAGGCGGTCAGACCCGCGACAAGTGCGCACACCGATTGCCGGGCTCATCGTGGTTAGGGGCCGGTTAACCAATCCCTGCCTATGCTGCGGGATGAGAAGGGTGCTGCTCACGGTTTTCTTGCTGACCGCCGCCTGCAACACGGGCGGGCCGGGGTTTCGCGGCGTTCCGGCGCAGCGGGTGGAGGTCGAGGGCTCGCGCTTTCTCCTGCGGGTAAACGGCGCAATGGCCGAGGCGACCCGCATCAGCCCGGAATTCCCGGCCCGGTTCGAACCGATTGCCGAGCGGGCGCAGAAGGCCGCCTTCCTTCAGACCGGCTGCGAACCGGACTGGGTCATCGGCGATCCCGCAGTGCTGGTGATGGGCCTGTCATGCGATGGCGCGCCCGCCCCGAAGAAGCCCCGCCGGGGCCGCATCTCCTGCGCGATCTTCAGCGGCTATGCCAGCGCCGGGCTCGGCGGCAGCGCAGAGCTTGAGTGTCGGGGGTACTGAGGCGCGGTGCAGGGGCGCAGAGGGAAAAAGGGCCGGATCAGCCGCGCGCGGGCTCGGCCACGGACTTCTCGTAGAAAATGCTCGAAGGGCTGTCCTCGTAGGCCCCGAAGGGCGGGCGCCGGGTAAAGCCCGAGTCCTCGTAGAGCGAAACCGCGGCGGCCAGCTTGTCGCCGGTTTCGAGCCGCAGCATCGGCAGCCCCTCGGCCAGTGCCGCGTGCTCGATATGGCACAGCAGCCGCCGGGCCACGCCGATCCCGCGCGCCACCGGCGCGACGAACATCGACTTCACCTCGCCATAGCCGTCGCGCCGGGCCAGCGCCGCACAGCCGAGCAGTTCCCCGCCCTCTTCCTCTTCGGCGCCATAGAAGGTAATGCCCTCGGCACAAAGCGCGTCGATGTCGAGATAGTGGTTCTCTTCCGGCGGAAACAACGCGTTCATCAGGGCGTGGCTTTCGCTCAGCAGGGCCCGCGCGCGCGGGTCGCGGGGCGAGATCGGTCGAATGGCTAGAGGCATGGGGCAGCTCCTCGCAGGCTCAGCGATGAAAAGCGCTAACACGCGTTTCGTCAAGAACTCGTTTTCACGGTGTGTGCGCAATATCTTGTGGATAATAAGCGGCCTTCCGCGATATGCAGCGCAAAGCGTTTGACTCGCCCCCGAGCGGACAGCGAAAATACCCGACAATCAGGAATCAGGGCAGCCAGACTTGCGATTTTCCCGCCTCAGACTCACGGGCTTCAAGAGCTTCGTCGACCCCACTGATCTCGTCATTTCCGAGGGGCTGACCGGCGTTGTCGGGCCGAATGGCTGTGGCAAGTCCAACCTGCTCGAGGCGCTACGCTGGGTGATGGGCGAAACCCGGGCCAAGGCGATGCGTGGCTCCGGCATGGAAGACGTGATCTTCGCCGGCGCCTCGTCACGCCCGGCGCGGAATTTCGCCGAAGTCTGCCTGACGATGGACAATTCCGACCGTCTGGCGCCCGCCGGTTTCAACGACAGCGACCAGCTCGAAATCGTGCGCCGCATCACCCGCGACGTGGGCTCGGCCTACAAGACCAACGGCAAGGACGTACGTGCCCGCGACGTGCAGATGCTGTTCGCGGACGCCTCCACCGGCGCCCATTCGCCGGCGCTGGTCCGGCAGGGGCAGATCTCGGAGCTGATCAACGCCAAGCCGAAGAACCGCCGCCGCATCCTCGAGGAAGCCGCCGGCATCTCGGGCCTCTACCAGCGCCGCCACGAGGCCGAGCTTAAGCTCAATGGCACCGAGGCCAACCTGCTGCGCGTCGATGACGTGATCGAACAGCTGGCCGCGCAGCTGTCGCAGCTCGAGCGGCAGGCCAAGCAGGCAGCGCGCTATCGCGCCATCGGCACCGACCTGCGCCGCGCCGAAGGGTTGCTGCTCTACCGCCGCTGGAAGGAGGCCGACGAGGCTCGGCTCAAGGCCGAGGCCGAGCATCGTGAGCGCGTCACCGCCGCGGCGCAGGCCGAGGGCACCGCCCGCGCCGCCGCCAAGCTGCGGGCCGAGCGCGAAGAAGCGCTGCCCTCCCTGCGCGAGGAAGAGGCCATCGCGGTGGCGATCCTGCAGCGCCTTGGCGTGCAGCGCGACGCGCTGGCGGATCAGGAAATGCAGGCCGCCGAGACCATCGCCGCGCTGACCCGCCGCATCGACCAGATGGCGCGCGACATGGAGCGCGAGGCCGGGCTCAACCGTGACGCGGGCGAGACCATCGAGCGGCTCGAGCAAGAGGCGCAGGACCTCGAGACCGCCGGTGCCGGCCATGATGCGCGGGTTTCCGAGGCCGCGGAAGCGGCCAGCGAGGCCTCCGCCATGCTGCAGGAGCGCGAGGCCGACCTGACGCAATACACCGAGGATGTCGCCCGGCTTGCCGCCCGCCACCAGTCGGCGCAACGTTTCCTGTCCGATGCCCGTCGCATGCTCGATCGTCACGAGGGCGAGGCCGCCCGCGCCCGCGAGGCCGTGGCCGCCGCCAAGGAGACGCTGGAAGAATCGACCGATCGCGTCAGCGAGGCTCGCGCCCATGCCGAGGAGGCGCAGGACATGGCCGAGCGCTGCGAGACCCTGCTGGCCGATGCCGACGAGGCGCGCTCTGACGCGCAGTCGCGCGAGGCCGAGGCGCGGGCCGAGCGTTCGGAGGCGGAGGGCGAGTTCAATGCCCTGCGCGCCGAGGTCACCGCGCTGGCCCGTCTGCTGGAGCGCGACACCGCCGAGGGCGGCCAGATCCTTGATCGCCTGCAGGTGCAGCAGGGCTTCGAGAAGGCGCTCGGCGCGGCTCTGGCGGACGACCTGCGGGCGCCCGAGGTCGATGCCGACGGCCCCTCCGGCTGGACCGTGCTGCCGCCCTACGATGGCGATCAGCCGTTGCCTCCCGGTATCACCGCGCTGACCAACCACGTCTCGGTGCCCGAGGTGCTCGAGCGTCGCATGAGCCAGATCGGCCTCGTGGAGGCCGATGACGGGCCGCGCCTGCAACAGCTTCTGAAACCCGGCCAGCGCCTCGTCAGCCCCGAGGGTGATCTTTGGCGCTGGGACGGCTACCGCGCCTGGGCCGAGGATGCGCCCTCGGCGGCGGCGCTGCGGCTCGAGCAGCTCAACCGGCTCGAGGAGCTCAAGCAGGAGATGGCGGCCGCCGAGGCCCGCGTCGAGGGCATGCGCACTGCCCACGAGGCGCTGGTGATGCGGCTGGCCGAGCTGACCCGCGCCGACAAGGCGGCGCGCGAGGCGCGGCGCGAGGCCGACCAGCAGCTCAACGAAAGCACCCGCGCGATGAACCGCGCCGAGGCCGACCGCAACCTCGCCGAGGGCAAGCTCGAGAGCCTCGCGATGACCGTGACCCGTCACGAGGACGAGGCCACCGGCGCGCGCAAGCAGCTGCTCGAGGCCGAACGCGCGCTTGAGGAGCTCGACGATCTCGAAACCGCCCGCGCCGAGGCCGAGGACATCAAGATGACCGTCGAGGCGGCGCGCATGACCATGATGACCAAGCGCTCGGCCCATGACGAATTGCGCCGCGAAGGCGATGCCCGCAAGGCGCGCAGCCAGCAGGTCACCAAGGACCTCTCGGGCTGGCGCCACCGGCTCGAGACCGCGCGCACCCGCTCCGACGAGCTCGAGGAGCGCAAGGCGGCGGCGGAGACGGAACTGGAGCGCGCCTCTGCGGCCCCGGCGGAGCTTGCCACAAAGCGCGAAGAGATGAGCCAGTCGATCGCCGAGGCGGAGGAGCGCAAGGCGGTGGCGGGCGACGCGCTGGCCCAGGCCGAGGCGCAGCTGCGTGAGGCCATCGGCGCCGAGCGTGACGCCGAGCGCAGCGCCTCCGAGGCGCGCGAGGCCCGTGCCCGGGCCGAGGCCCGGGTCGAGGCGGCGCGCGAGACGGTGGATGCCGCCGCCGAGCGCATCGAGGATGAGCAGGAGACCACGCCGTCGAAGCTGCTCGACCGGCTCGAGGCCAACCCGGACGAGATGCCGCCGTCGGACCAGATCGAGGCCGAGGTCAACCGGCTCAAGCGTCAGCGCGACAGCCTTGGCGCGGTGAACCTGCGCGCCGAGGAAGACGCTCGGGAGGTGCGCGAGGAGCACGACCAGCTGGTCTCCGAGAAGCAGGATCTCGAGGAGGCGATCAAGACGCTGCGCGCCGGCATCGCCTCGCTGAACCGCGAGGGGCGCGAGCGCCTGCTGACCGCCTTCGAGCAGGTGAACAGCAACTTCTCGATGCTGTTCAGGCACCTGTTCAACGGTGGCGAGGCCAATCTCGTGATGGTCGAGAGCGACGACCCGCTCGAGGCCGGGCTCGAGATCATGTGCCAGCCGCCGGGCAAGAAGCTCTCGACTCTGTCGCTGCTTTCGGGCGGCGAGCAGACGCTGACCGCGCTGGCGCTGATCTTCGCGGTGTTCCTTGCCAACCCGGCGCCGATCTGCGTGCTCGACGAGGTCGACGCGCCGCTCGACGACGCCAACGTGACCCGTTTCTGCGACCTGCTCGACGAGATGTGCCGCCGCACGGACACGCGTTTCCTGATCATCACCCACCACGCGGTGACGATGGCGCGCATGGACCGGCTGTTCGGCGTCACCATGCAGGAACAGGGCGTCTCTCAGCTGGTCTCGGTCGATCTCAAGAAGGCGGAGCGCATGGTCGCCTGACCGCGCCCTTGCCAATGATCACCTCTGCCCTACGGGACGGCCTGCCTCCGGCGGGAGTATTTTTGACGAAGAGAAGCCAGGGGCGCAGCGCTCCTGGCTTCTTTGGTTCAAAAATACCTCGGGGGTGAATTGGCGCACAGCGCCAAGAGGGGGCTGGCCCCCTCTCTTCTTTTGAAGGCGCGCCTCCGGTGCGACAGGGTGCAGCGCTTCCGTCCGCCCCTGCCACCAGGCGCTAGCCGTCGGAGATCTTGTGCCGGCGCCGTACGCTGTCCGGCCGGCCCGGAAGCGCGAGGCGGGCATCGTTGCGGGCCTGGCGCGACACCACCTTGCCCTTCGAGATCACGCAAAGCCGGTCCGGCCTGAGCCGCAGGGCCTCGATGCTGCTGCCCGCGTCGAGCACCACCAGCGAGGCGGTGTCGCCCGGTGCCAGCCCGTAGCCGTCGAGATGCATGATCTTCGCGTTCTCTTCGGTCACCATGGTGAAGCAGCGCGCCATCTCCTGCGGAGAGGTCATCTGCGCCACGTGCAGGCCCATGAAGGCCACGTCGAGCATGTCGGCGGTGCCGAGCGAATACCACGGATCGCGCACGCAATCCTGCCCCCAGCCGACGGTGATGCCCTGTGCCTGCATCTCCTTCACCCGGGTCAGGCCGCGGCGCTTGGGGAAGGTGTCGTGCCGCCCCTGCAGGGTGATGTTGATCAGCGGGTTGGGAATCGCCGCGATCTCGGCCTCGGCGATGAGTGGCAGCAGTTTCGAGACATAGTAGTTGTCCATCGAGTGCATCGAGGTCAGGTGCGAGCCCGCCACCCGCCCCTGCAGCCCGAGCCGCTGGGTCTCATAGGCCAGCGCCTCGATGTGGCGCGACATCGGGTCGTCGGTCTCGTCGCAATGCAGGTCGACCAGAAGCCCGCGCTCGGCGGCGATCTCGCAGAGCTCGCGGACCGAGGCGGCGCCATCGGCCATGGTGCGCTCGAAATGCGGGATGCCGCCCACCACGTCGACCCCCATGTCGAGCGCGCGCAGCGTGTTGGCGCGCGCCGTCGGGTCGCGGTAGAAGCCGTCCTGCGGGAAGGCCACGAGCTGCAGGTCGAGATAGGGCTTGACCACATCGCGCACATGCAGCAGCGCCTCGACCCCCTTGAGATCGTCGTCGCAGGTGTCGACATGGCTGCGCACCGCCAGGAGCCCCATGCTCACCGCCCAGTCGCAATAGGCCAGCGCCCGCTCGACCATCTCGTCGACGGTGGCGATCTGCTTGAGCTCGCCCCAGAGCGAGATGCCCTCGAGCAGCGTGCCCGAGGCGTTGATCCGCGGCGTGCCGTAGCTCAGCGTCGCATCCATGTGGAAATGCGGGTCGACGAAGGGGGGCGACACCAGATCGCCGGACGCGTCGATCACCTCGCCGGCCTGGGCGCCGGTCAGGTCGCCGATGGCGGCGATGCGGTCGCCGGTGATGCCGATGTCCTTGACGGTGCCGTCGGGCAGGGTGCCGCCGGTCACGAGAATGTCGAAGCTGGCCATTTCAGCGTTCTCCGCGGTTGAAGGGGGTCATCAGGGCGGCGGGCACCTGCGCGCGCCGCGACATCAGGATCAGCGCGAGGATCGACAGCAGGTAGGGGATCATCAGGAACACCTGATAGGGCACCACCTGCCCCATGCCGGTCTGCTGGAGCCGCACCTGTAGCGCGTCGAACCCGGCAAAGAGCAGCGCGCCCAGCAGCGCTTTGCCGGGCTTCCAGGCGCCGAACACCACCAGCGCGATGCAGATCCAGCCGCGCCCGTTGACCATCTCGAAGAAGAACGACGAGAAGGCCGACATGGTCAGGAAGGCGCCGCCCACCGCCATCAGGCCAGAGCCCACGATCACCGCGCCCATGCGGATCGCACCGACCGACAGGCCCTGCGCCTCGACCGCGTGCGGGTTCTCTCCGGCGGCGCGCAGCGCGAGGCCGAGCGGGGTGCGATAGAGCACCAGCGAGACGACGGCCACGCAGGCGAAGGCGGCCCAGGTGAGCGCGGTCTGGGAGAACAGCGCCTCGCCGAGCCAGGGCAGGTCCGACAGGCCCGGGATGTGCAGGGGCTGGAACGGCTCGATCCGCGGTGGGTTGGTGACCTCGGGCAGGGCAAGCCGGTAGGCGTAGTAGGCCGAGGCTGTGGCCAGGAGCGTGATGCCAAGGCCGACCACGTGTTGCGACAGGCCGAAGGGCACGGTCAGCACCCCGTGCAGGGCGCCGAAGGCCATGCCGGCGAGCATCGCCACGGCGACGCCGGTCCAGAGGCCTCCGCCGGCATAGACCGTCATCCAGCCGGCGAAGGCGCCGATCACCATGATGCCCTCGATGCCGAGGTTGAGCACCCCGGCGCGCTCGCAGATCAGCTCGCCCATGGTGGCGAAGATCAGCGGCGAGGCGATGCGCAGCACTGCCGCCCAGAAGCTGGCAGAGATCAGGATATCGACGATCTCGGTCATCCGCGCACCACCCGGTAGCGTGTGAGAAGGATTGCCAGCACCATGAAAAGCAGCGCCGCGGCGAGCAGGATGTCGGCGATGTAGGTTGGCACGTCGGCGGCGCGCGACATGCTGTCGGCGCCGACGAAGATGCCCGCGACGAAGAGCGCCGAGACCACCACGCCAAGCGGGTGCAGCAGCGCCAGCATGGCGACGATGATGCCGGTATAACCGAAATCAGGGCTGAGGTCGGAGGTCAGGTTGCCCTTGAGCCCCGCGACCTCGGAGAAGCCCGCCAGTGCCGCGAGCCCGCCGGAGATCAGCGCGGTCTTGATCAGCACCCGGCCCACCGGGATGCCGGCGAAGCGCGCCGCCTGCTGGTTCTGGCCCACGGCGCGGATCTCGTAGCCCAGCGTGGTGCGGGTCTGCATCACCCAGACGCCGGCGGCGCAGATCAGTGCCAGCGCGAAGCCCCAGTGCAGCCGAAGCCCCTCGACGATGCGCGGCAGGCGGGCATCGCGGGGCAGGGCGGGGGATTTCGGCCAACCCATGCCCATCGGGTCCTTGAGCGGGCCCTCGAGCAGGTAGGAGATGAACAGCGCCATGATGAAATTGAGCAGCAGAGTGGTGACCACCTCGTCGACCCCGAGCCGGGTCTTGAGAAGCACCGGGCCAAGCAGCACCAGCGCGCCCGCGACGATGGCGCCGAGCGCCATCAGCGGGATTGCCAGCGGGCCGGGAAGGCCCAGCTGGGTGCCGATCACCACGGTCATCAGCGCGCCGGCATAGAGCTGCGCCTCGGCGCCGATGTTCCACAGCCGGGCGCGGAAGGCCACGGCTACGGCAAGCCCGGTGAAGATCAGCGGCGTGGCGCGGTTGAGCGTCTCGAGCGTGGCGAATTTCGAGCCCACGGCGCCTTTGACGATCAGTCCGAAGGTCTCGAGCGGGTTGGCGCCAGCGATCGCGGCGAGTGCTGCCGCGAGCGCGATGGTGGCGAGAATGGCGAGCGCCGGCAGGCCCAGCGCGCGGGCCGGGGACGGGGCGGCGATGGGGTCTAGTCGCATCAGTTTTGCACCTGGCGGAGGGGGCGGAACGGGGGCGCTGCCCCCGGACCCCCGGGATATTTCTGGCCAGAAGAAGACAGGGGCGTCGGTCTGGGATGGGAGAGATCAGGCGGCATGGTCGAAGCCCTGTCCGGCCATCCATTGGCCGAGCTCGGCCGGGGTCTTTTCGCCGCGGGCGAACTCAGGCGACAGGCGGCCGTCTGAGATCACCCGGATCACGTCGGAGAGCGTCAGGATCTCGTCTAGATCCTCGGAGATCAGCAGCACCGCGGCGCCGGCGTCGCGGGCGGCGATGAGCTGTTCCTGCACATAGGTCACGGCGCCGATGTCGAGCCCGCGCACCGGCTGGTTGGCGAGGATGATGCGCGGCGCGGCCTCGAGCACGCGGCCGAGGATCAGCTTTTGCATGTTGCCGCCCGAAAGCAGGCGGATACGCGCCTCGGGGCCGGGGCAGCGCACGTCGTACTTGGCGATGATGGCTTCGGCCTTGCCGCGGGCGGCGGACCAGTCCATCCAGCCGGCGCGGGCGTTGGGCGCGTCGCGGTAGCTTTCCAGAACGGCGTTCTCGGTCAGGGTGAAATCGGCCACCGTGCCGGTGCGGTGGCGATCCTCGGGGATGCGGCCGATGCCCGAGTGGAGGGCGCTGCGCGGGTTCCAGCCGGAGACCGGGTGACCGGCGATCTCGAGCGTGCCGGAGGCGGGCGCGTCCAGTCCGGAGATCAGGTCGGCGAGCGCGCCCTGGCCGTTGCCGGAGACCCCGGCAAGGCCGAGGATCTGGCCGGCCTTGATATCGAGATCGACCGCGTCGAGCCCGGGGCGGTTGCCCCGCGGCTGCGTGCTCACGCGATCGAGCCGCATCAGCACCGCGCCGGGGCGGGCCTCGGCGGGGGCAGGGGCGGTGATCTCGGCACCGACCATCAGCGTGGCCAGCTGGTGGCGGTCGGTGTCACGTGTCGCCACCTCTCCCACGAGCTTGCCGTGGCGCAGCACCAGCACCCGCGACGAGATCGCCATGACCTCGTGCAGCTTGTGCGAGATGAAGATCACCGACAGCCCCTGCGCCACCATCTTGCGAAGGGTGAGAAACAGCGCGTCGGCCTCCTGCGGCGTCAGCACCGCCGTGGGCTCGTCGAGGATCAGGATGCGGGCGTCGCGGTAAAGCGCCTTGAGGATCTCGACCCGCTGACGCTCGCCCACGGAAAGCTCGGCCACGCGGGCGTCAGGATCGACCACGAGGCCGAAATCCTCGGCCAGTGCCTGCAGCCTGCGCCGCGCGGCGGGCTTGCCGAGCCCGGGGGACCACAGCGATCCGGTGCCGAGCAGCACGTTCTCGAGCACGGTCATGTTGTCGGCGAGGGTGAAATGCTGGTGCACCATGCCGACGCCCGCGGCCAGCGCCGCGCCGGGCTGGCCCGGCGGCAGGGCCTGGCCGAACACCTCGACGCTGCCCTCGTCGGCGGTGTAATGGCCGAAGAGGATGTTCATCAGCGTGGTCTTGCCGGCGCCGTTCTCCCCCAAGAGCGCCACGACCTCGCCCTTCGCCAGCGAAAAGCTGATCGCGTCGTTGGCGGTGAGCGCGCCGAAGCGCTTTGTGATGCCAGAGAGGCGCAGGACGGTCTCGCCCTGCGCCGTGTCTTGTGCTGTCATCAGGAGGAGGTGGGCTCGCTGTCGTCGATCTCGACGGTGAACGTGCCGGCCTTGATGGCAGCCTCCCGTTCGGCCACGAGGTCGAGCGCCGCCTGCGGGACCTTGCCCTCGAAGGTGCCGAGCGGCGCCAGCGAGCAGCCGCCTTCCTTCATGAAGCTGTAGACGCCGTAATTCTCGGCTTCGAAGCTGCCATCTGCGACCCTGGAGAGCGCCGCCTGCAGGGTCGGCTCGAAATGCCACAGCGCCGAGGCGGCGACGGTGTCGGGATAGTCGGCCTGCGTGTCGATGACGTTGCCGATGGCGAGGATGCCCTGTTCCTGCGCCGCGTCCGAGACCCCGAAGCGCTCGGCGTAGAGCATGTCGGCGCCGTTCTCGATCATCGCGAAGGCGGTTTCCTTGGCCTTGGGCGGATCGAACCACGAGCCGATGAAGCTGACCTGGAACTCGGCCCCGGGGGCGGTCTCGCGGACACCGGCCATGAAGGCGTGCATCAGGCGGTTCACCTCGGGGATCGGGAAGCCGCCGACCATGCCGATATTGCCGGTCTCGGTCAGCGCACCCGCGATGATGCCCGAGAGATACGAGGCGTCCTGGATATAATTGTCGAACACCGCGAGGTTCGGGTAGGCCGGATCGGGCATGAAGGACGAGCCCATCAGGAAGGCGGTGTCGGGATAGTCGAGCACCACCTCGCGGGCCTCCTGCTCGACGCCGAAGATCTCGCCGACGATGAGCTTGGCGCCGGCCTCGGCATATTCGCGCATGACGCGCGGATAATCGGTATTGGCGGTGTTTTCCGAGAAGCTGTAGCTGATCTGGCCGGCAGCCTTTGCGGCCTCGGCGGCGATGTGGATGCGGCTCACCCATTGCTGCTCCACAGGCACGGTGTAGATTCCCGCGACCGAGATCGGCTCCTGCGCCAGCAGGCGCGAGGGCAGAACACCGGCGCCCGCGGCCGCGGCGAAACCTGCCGTGCCCATGAGCATGCGGCGGCGGCTGAACTGGGTGAGAAGCGTGCGTCTGTCGGTCATAAGGCCCCCTGGCTTTTGTTTAAAATTTGACCGGACGGTAAGCGTTTCGGTGGCGGGTGGCAAAGGGAGAAGCGTCGGATGCCGCTCAAACTGCATGCCGGATAATCATTCGTGTCGGATGCTGCCCGCCAAACGGGCAATCGCCCATGCCGCCTCAGCCGATGGCGTGACGCCAGCTGGCGGAATAGGCGCCGGTGACGTGGTGCTCGAGCTGGCGCTCGATATCGCCGAGCAGGCTAGAGGCTCCGAAGCGGAACAGGTCCGGGCGCAACCAGCGGTCGCCGAGCTCTTCCTTGACCAGCGCCAGGTAGGTGATCGCATCCTTGGCCTTGGAGATGCCGCCGGCGGGCTTGTATCCGACGCGGTAGCCGGTCTCCTCGTAATATTCGCGGATCGCCCGCATCATCACGAGGCTGACGGGCAGGGTGGCGTTGACGCTCTCCTTGCCGGTGGAGGTCTTGATGAAATCGGCGCCGGCCATCATGCACACCATCGAGGCGCGGGCGACGTTCTGCAACGTACCAAGCTCGCCGGTGGCGAGGATCGCCTTCACATGCGCCTCGCCGCAGGCCTCGCGGAACTGCCGCATCTCGTCATAGAGCCCCTCCCAGTCGCCGGTCAGCACACGCCGGCGCGAGATCACGATGTCGATCTCGCGGGCGCCGGCCTTGACGCTCTCGCCGATCTCGGCCAGCCGCAGCGGGAAGGGCGAGAGCCCGGCGGGAAAGCCGGTCGAGACCGCCGCCACCGGGATGCCGCTGCCTTGCAGCGCGCTCACCGCGGGGGCGATCATGTCGTGGTAGACGCAGACCGCGCCGGTGGTCAGGCCCTCGAGTCCCAGCGCCTCGAGCAGATCCTCGCGCACCGGCTGTTTCGCCTTGGCGCACAGCCGCGCCACCCGGCCCGGGGTGTCGTCGCCGGCCAGCGTGGTCAGGTCGATGCAGGAGATGGCGCGGGCGAGCCAGGCCGCCTGGAAATCCTTCTTGAGGCTGCGCCGGCCGGGCAGGCTCGAGGCGCGGCGCTCGATGGCCGAGCGGTTGGCGCGGCTGCGCATCACCCGTTCCATGTCGAGCGGCATGCCGGGATTGCGCGGCTCGGTTGTCTGCGGCAGGTGGGTCACGGTCATCGGGGCCTCGGTGGTCTCAAGCATGTCTCGGTCCTCCATCGCTGACCGTCGCACGCCCCCATGGCACAGGCAAGAGAGGCCGTGGCGTTACCGCACGCGCCGCGTCTCACATGGGCGCAAGGTCCTGTCTTCTCTACGTTCCAAATACTCGACCTCCCACGTCGCCATCCCCTTGGCCCGCCGCATGGATCGCGTCAGACTGGGCCAAACGGAGGACAGCCATGATCGCCATCATCTTCGAAGTCACCCCCGCCGAGGGGCAGCGCGACGCCTATCTCGACATTGCCGCCGCGATGCGGCCGCTGGTCGAGCAGGTCGAGGGATTCATCTCCGTCGAGCGCTTCGAGAGCCTGACCAACCCTGGCAAGCTGCTCTCGATCAGCTTCTTCGAAGACGAGGCGGCGGTGCAGCGCTGGCGGCAGCTGACGGCGCATCGCGGGGCGCAGCGCAAGGGGCGGGAGGAGATCTTCGAGGGCTACCGCCTGCGGGTCTGCCACGTCCTGCGGGATTACGGCATGGAGGATCGGGCCGAGGCTCCGCGGGACAGCCTGGCCGAGCATGGCTGACACGCGACCCTCGCGGGGACATGGGCGTCAGGACAGCCAGAGGGCGCCGAGACGACGGGCAAAGTCCCGGCGGCGAGACGACATGGGCGGGGCCCGCAGGCCCCGCTCCGCTTTGTAAGAGAGGGATCAGATCCCGGACTTGACGATGGCTTCCGCGAGGATCGGCACCGAGGTCTTGTTGAGACCGGCGATGTTGAGCCGCGAGTCGCCCACCATGTAGATGCCGTGATCGCGGCGCAGCGTCTCGACCTGCTCCGGCGTGGCGCCGAGACGCGAGAACATGCCGCGGTGCTGTGCGAGGAAGCCGAACCGGTCCGAGCCCGACAGGCGCTGCAGTTCCGAGGCCAGCTGCTCGCGCAGGCCCAGCATCGAGTTGCGCACCTCTTCCAGTTCCGCCGCCCAGTCGGCGCGCAGCTCTTCGTCGGTCAGCACCATGGTGACCAGGCGCGCGCCGTGATCCGGCGGGAAGGAGAAGTTCTGCCGGTTCAGGTAGTTCAGGCTGTCCTGGTTGAGCTTGCGCTGGCCGGCATCCTTGCTCACCGCCATCAGCAGGCCGGTGCGCTCTCGATAGATGCCGAAATTCTTCGAGCAGCTCGCAGCGATCAGCACTTCCGGCATCTTCTCGACGACCATGCGCACGCCTTCGGCATCGGCGTCGAGCCCGTCGCCGAAGCCCTGGTAGGCGATGTCGATCATCGGCACCGCCTCGCGCTCGAGCAGCAGCTCGATCACGGCCTTCCATTGCGGGATGTTGAGGTTGGCGCCGGTCGGGTTGTGGCAGCAGCCATGCAGCAGCACCACGTCGCCCGGCATCACCTGGTGCAGGTCGGCGATCATGCCGGCGAAATCGACCGAGCGGGTCTCGTTGTCGAAATAGCGGTAGGAGGTGAACTCGATGCCCATGTGCTTGAGGATCGAGAGGTGGTTCGGCCAGGTCGGGTCCGAGACGAAGACGCGGGCCTTGGGGTTGGCCATGCGGATCAGGTCGAACGCCTGGCGCACCGCGCCGGTGCCGCCCGGGGTCGCCGCGGCGGCGACGGTCTCGCGCGGGACGGCATCGCCCAGCACCAGCTTGACCATGGCGTCGGCGAAGCCCGGATCGCCGGCAAGACCGGTATAGGCCTTGGTGGTCTCGGCTTCCCAGAGCTGTTTTTCGGCGGCCTTGATGGCGCGCATGATCGGGGTGTTGCCGCTGGCATCCTTGTAGACGCCGACGCCGAGGTCGATCTTCTGCTCGCGGTCATCCTCGCGATAGGCCTGCATCAGGGCGAGGATCTTGTCTGCGGGTTGCTCTTTGAGGTTCTCGAACATCAGTGCTCTCCGGTGGCGACGGGCAGGGTGGGGAATTGCCCCCACTCGCTCCACGACCCGTCATAGAGGGAATGGTCGTCCTTGCCGATGACAGTGAGGGCAAGGTTGAGGATGGCGGCGGTGACGCCGGACCCGCAGGAGGTAATCGCGGGCTTGCCGAGATCCACCCCGGCGGCCTCGAACACCGCGCGCAGCTCGTCGGGCGCCTTCATCGTGCCGTCGTCGTTCAGCAGCGTGGTGTAGGGGACGTTCTTCGAGCCCGGGATGTGGCCGGCGCGCAGGCCCGGGCGCGGCTCGGGCGCCTCGCCGCGGAAGCGGATGGCGGCGCGGGCGTCGAGGATCTCGGTGTCCTGCAGCTTGGCGGCTGCCGAGACCTGCGTCACGTCCTTCACCAGCTGGTTCTGGCGCCGCACGGTCATGTGGCGGTCGCGGATCACCGGCGGCATGTCCTCGGTCTCGCGGCCCTCGGCCTGCCATTTCGGCAGACCGCCGTCGAGCACGGCGATGTCGGTCTGGCCCATCAGCTTGAACAGCCACCAGACCCGCGCCGCCGAGAACAGCCCCTGGCTGTCATAGACCACGACCTGGTGGCCGTCGCCCACGCCCATGGCACGCAGCCGCGACATGAACTTCTCCACGGGCGGCACCATGTGCGGCAGCTCGGAGCGGTTGTCGCTGACATCGTCGATGTCGAAATAGCGCGCGCCGGGAATATGGGCGGCGGCATATTCCGCCTTCGGATCGCGGTCGGACCCGGGCAGGAACCAGCTGGCATCGAGGATGCGCAGGTCGGGATCCTTGAGATGGGCCGCCAGCCAGTCGGTCGAGACAAGCGTCTTGGGATCGTCTTGCGTCATGTATTGCTTCCCGGGCAGTCAGGGTCGATGCCGTTCCTAAGCCGCGGGGGCCTGCAATACAAGGGCTTGGGCCGGTGGCGCAGGCCGAGACCGCCGCGTCGCGAAGGGTGGGACGCGGCTCGAGGCTGTTTGGAGCGCCCCGCCGGTTGGGTGATGGGCTTCAATCAGGGGTGTGACATGGATCGACGTTCGAGCGTCGCGCCCGAACGGACCAAAGGCCGCAGGCCGCCGCGCATCGCCAATACGCCGCGGTGCCAGTCGTCTCGGCTTCAGTCACAGCGTCGCGAAAGCGTCGTTCTGAAATTGGTAAGCGGCCACGATGGCCGCCTCTGCAGGCGAGACGTCGCATCCTGCTCCGAACACTCTGCTCGTAGCAAACGGTGCGCGCACCGTGCTGGCAAGGCTCCAGCCCGGCCTCGATCAGCCCTGCTTCAGCAGCCGCTGCTTCTGGCGGTTCCAGTCGCGCTTGGCCTCGGTCTCGCGCTTGTCGTGGTTCTTCTTGCCCTTGGCGATGCCGACCTTCATCTTGGCGATGCCCTTGTGGTTGAAGTAGAGCACCAGCGGCACGATGGTCATGCCCTTGCGCTGGGTCTCGTTCCACAGCCGGGCCAGCTCTTTCTTCGAGACCAGCAGCTTGCGACGGCGCCGCTCCTCGTGGCCGAACATGGCGCGCTCGTAGGGGGCGATGTAGCTGTTGACCAGCCACAGCTCGCCATCCTCCACCGCGGCATAGCTCTCGGCGATGTTCGAGGTGTTCTCGCGCAGGGATTTCACCTCGGACCCGGTCAGCACGATGCCGACCTCGAGATCGTCCTCGATCGCGTAGTCGAAACGTGCGCGCCGGTTCTCGGCGATCACCTTGTAGTTCGGATCTGTCTTCGGTTTGGCCATTGCGTGCATGTAGTCCCTGCCGCCCCGCCTGTCCATAAGCGCGATGCGCTCAGCGTGGCAGGATCAGTCGCGCGCACTCGCCGCCGCCCTCGCGCGGAGAGAGGTGGAGCGACCCGCCCATGCGCGCGGCCGCGGTGGCCACGATGGCAAGACCCAGCCCGCTGCCGCTGGTGGTGGCGCCCGCCCCGCGAAAGAACCGCTCGGTGACATGCGGGCGCTCGGCGTCGGAAATGCCGGGACCGCGGTCGCGGATCTCGAACACCGCGCCCGCGCCCTCGTGCGAAAGCGCCGCGGAGACGGTCTCGCCGCGGGGCGAGGCCTGCAGTGCGTTCTCGACGAGATTGCGCAGCGCGGTCTGCAGCAGCGTGGTCTCGGCGGTGGACCAGAGCCCGGACGGGGCAGAGACCTGCAGGCCCACCCCCAGCCGCCCGGCCAGCGGCGCGAGGTCGTCGGCCACGGCCTGCAGCAGCGCGGCCCCGTCCTGTGGCGCGCCGAAGGCCGCGCCCGGCGGGTGCTCGACCGCGGTCATCGCGAGGAGCTGCTTCACCATCCGGTCGGTGCGCTTCACGCCCTGCTCGATCTGCACAAGCGCGCGCGTGCGGGTGGCGGTGTCGGGCGCCATGCGGGCGATCTCGGCCTGCGTCTGCAGCCCGGCGAGCGGGGTTTTCAGCTCGTGCGCGGCAAAGGCGGTGAAGCTGCGCTCGCGGTCGCGCGCCGCATCGACCCGGCGCAGCAGGCCGTTGAGGGCCGCGATCATCGGGCGCAGCTCGCGCGGGGCGGGGGCCTCGTCGAGCGGGCCGAGATCGCTGGCGGGCCGGTTCGAGAGCGCCGCACCCAGCCGGTCGAGCGGGCGCAGGCCGCGCCCCACGGTGAGCCAGATCAGCGCCGCCAGCAGCGGCAGCATCAGGGCGGTCGGGGCGAGCTGGCCCAGCGTCACGTTGCGCACCAGCTGGTCGCGCATCGCCTGCGCGTCGCCGACCATGACGCGAAAGTCGAGCTCGGGGTCGGCAAGCGTGAAAACCCGCCAAAGCTCGCCATCGACCTCGTTTTCGCTGAACCCGCCGCCGGTCTCGCTGAGACGGCCCTCGGGAGCGCCGGCGCTTTCGCTGATCAAGGTGCCGTCGAGGCCCCAGATCTGGCAGGACAGCTGGTGCAGGAGGTGAAACCCGTCGGCATCCGCGCGCTCCATGCGGGCCGCCTGCGCCGCCTGATCCACGCTCAGCCCGCCCTCGCGGATCAGCGAGGCGACCATGCGGGCGGATTCCTCGAGCCGCCGGTCGAGCACCTGGATGACCTGCGCGCGGGTCGAGACCTGCGTCCAGAGCGCCGCCGAGAGCCAGATCACCCCGGTTGCCAGCAGCAGGATCGCCAGAAGCCGGCCGCGGATCGAGCTCATGTCGCGGCCTCCGGGGCCAGCCGGTAGCCGGCCCCGCGCACGGTCTGGATAAAGCCGCTGCCGAGCTTGGCGCGCAGGTGATGGACATGCACCTCGACGGTGTTGCTCTCGACATCCTCCTGCCAGCCATAGAGCCGCTCCTCGAGCGTCGCCTTCGACAGGATGCTGCCCGGGCGCTCCATCAGTGCGGCCAGCACGGTGTATTCCCGGCGTGAGAAGGCGATCTCTTCCGGTCCGCGCCTCCCGCTCATCCTTGCGGTGTCGAGCGCGAGGCCGTTCCAGTGCAGCAGGTTCTCGGCGCGGCCCTGTGCGCGGCGGGTCAGCGCCCGCAGGCGGGCGGAGAGCTCGGGCAGCTCGAAGGGCTTGCCGAGATAGTCGTCGGCCCCGGCATCGAGCCCGGTGACCCGGTCATCTAGCCCGTCGCGTGCGGTGAGCATCAGCACCGGCATGTCCGAGCCGCTCTGCCGCAACTCGCGCAGCAATTCGAGCCCGGAACCGTCGGGCAGCATCAGGTCGAGCACGACCGCCTCGAATCCCTCCATGGCGATGGCGTGACGGGCGTCGGCGCAGGTCTCCACCAGTTCGGGCGAGAAGCCCGACAGACGCAGCCCGACGCTCAGCCCGTCGCCGAGCACGGCATCGTCCTCGACGATCAGGATGCGCATCGTGGTAGGTCCTCGGGTCCGGCCTTCAGGGTCGGGAACAGGGGTACGCTCCGGGTGCAGCGCGGGGCAAGCCGCGGCGCTGCACGATCCGGTGAGGCGGGGCGGCTCAGCTGCCGCGATAGGTGGAATAACCGTAGGCAGAGAGCAGCAGCGGCACGTGGTAATGCGCGTCCGGGTCGGCCATGCCGAAGCGCAGCGGGATCTCGTCGAGGAACAGCGGCTCGGCGCCGGACTGGCCGGTGGCCTTGAGATAGGCGCCGGCAAAGAAGACCAGCTCGTAGGTGCCGGTCTTGAACTGGTCCTTCGGCAGGATCGGGCTTTCGGTGCGGCCATCGGCATTGGTCACCGTCTCGGCGATCTTGCGGTGGGAATTGCCCGAAACCTTGTAGAGCGCGATTTTCACGCCTTCGGCGGGAACGCCCCGGGCGGTGTCGAGCACGTGGGTGGTGAGGTATCCGTCGGCCATTCCTCTTGCTCCTTTCTTGGGCAGGGCGGATAAGCGGGGCATCGCCGCGCCTGTGTGCCGGTCCTTTGCGGTTCCGTCCCGGTTAGAGCGCGATTACCCGAAGATGACAACACGACCCAAGCCAAGGAGGGGCCAGATGCAGCGTTACCCCCGCAACATGATCGGTTACGGAGCGGACCGCCCCGACGCGAAATGGCCCGGCAATGCCAGGATCGCGGTGCAGTTCGTGCTGAACTTCGAGGAGGGCGGCGAGAACAACGTCCTGCACGGCGATGCCGCCTCCGAGGCCTTCCTGTCGGACATCCCCGGCGCGGCGATGTGGCCGGGCCAGCGGCACTGGAACATGGAGTCGATCTATGAGTACGGCGCGCGGGCCGGGTTCTGGCGGCTGCACCGGCTGTTCACTGGCGCCGGCATCCCGCTGACGATATACGGCGTCGCGACTGCGCTGGCGCGCAACCCCGAGCAGGTCGAGGCGATGAAGGAGGCCGGCTGGGAGATCGCCAGCCATGGCCTCAAGTGGGTCGAGCACAAGGACATGCCCGAGGAGGAAGAGCGCGCTGCCATCGCCGAGGCGATCCGCCTGCACACCGAGGTGGTGGGCGAGCCGCCGCGCGGCTGGTACACCGGGCGCTGCTCGGAGAACACCGTGCGTCTGGCCGCCGAGACCGGCCAGTTCGCCTATATCTCCGACACCTATGATGACGATCTGCCGTACTGGCTCGAGATCGACGGCACCGACCAGCTGATCATCCCCTACACGCTCGAGGCCAACGACATGCGCTTCTCGGTCAGCCCGGGCTGGATCGAGGCGGAGCAGTTCTTCACCTATCTCAAGGACAGCTTCGACACGCTCTATGCCGAGGGCGAGGCGGGCAAGCCGGCGATGGTCTCGATCGGGCTGCACAACCGGCTGATCGGTCGTCCGGGCAAGGTGGCGGGCCTGAAGCGTTTCCTCGACTATATTGCCGGCTTCGACGGGGTTTGGACCCCGCGCCGCATCGAGATCGCCGAGCACTGGGCCGCGACCCACCCGCCGGTGAAGCGTGACCGCCCGAGCCTGATGGATCGCGCCACCTTCGTGGCGCGGTTCGGCGGCATCGTCGAGCATTCGGACTGGGTTGCCGAGCGCGCCTTCGAGCTCGAGCTTGGCCCGGCGCATGACACGCCGGCGGGTCTTGCCAACGCGCTGGCGCGGGTGCTGCGCAGCGCCAGCGGCGACGAGCGCATGGGCGTGCTGCGCGCGCATCCCGACCTTGCCGGCAAGCTCGCCGCCGCCAAGCGGCTGACCGAGGACAGCAGCTCGGAACAGGCCAGCGCCGGGCTCGATGCGCTGACCGACGCCGAGCGCCAGCGGTTCACCGAGCTCAACACCGCCTACATGGAGAAGCACGGCTTCCCCTTCATCATCGCGGTGCGCGATCACGACAAGACCGGCATTCTTGCGGCCTTCGAGCGCCGTCTCGGAAACGACACCGGAACCGAATTCAGGGAAGCCTGCCGGCAGGTCGAGCGCATCGCCCGGCTGCGGCTGGAAAGCGTGCTGTCATGAAGACCATCGTTGCACAGCCGCTGACCGCCGGCGCCTTCGCGCCGTTCGGAGACGTGCTCGAGATCTCCGGCGATCCGGACAAGATCATCAACCAAGGCCTTTGCGGCCGCTACCATGACCGTGCCTCGATGGATTTCGGCCCCGAAGGCCGTGCCGGGATCAGCCTGTTCGACGCGGTGCCGCGCGATCTGCCCTACCTGCTCGAGATGGTCGAGCGGCACCCCGAGGGCAGCCAGGCTTTCCTTCCGATGCACCGCAACCCGTGGCTGGTGATCGTTGCCGAAGCCGGGGCGGAGCCGGGAGAGATCTCGGCTTTCCTCGCAGCGCCGGGGCAGGGGATCAACCTCTATCGCGGCACATGGCACGGGGTGCTGACGCCGCTGCACGCGCCGGGAATGTTCGCCGTGGTCGACCGGATCGGGGGCACGCCCAATCTCGAGGAACACTGGCTCGACACGCCGGTGACGATCACCGCACCCCGGGCACCGGCGTAAGAGCGACCGCAAAAAAGAGCGCGCGGGGCCTGCTCGGCACCCCGCGCGCTGCGACACCGGGCGGACGGGACTCCACGCCGGTGCCGCTGTCTGCTGGTCTCAGTACTGGCGGCGATAGGGGCGCGGCAGGTTCGGCCCGGACTGTCGCACCGCCTCGAGCCCGTAGCCGTTCCGGCGCAGGCAGGCGCCGTCGAAGGCGCGTTCCTTGCGGCCACCGTCACGCACATACATTTCGCAGGCATCGGGCAGGCGGCTGGTGCGGACCCCGGCATTGGTCATGCAGTCGCGGTCGAAGGCGTAGCGGCTGCCGCCACCGTCGATGCGCATCATGCAGCGCGCGGGCAGCACGTATTGCGCATCGCGGCGCTGACCGAAGGCGGGCCCCACGACGCGCGGCGGATCTGTGCGGCGGGCGTCGTGGCGTTCGTCGCGGCGGTTCTCGTGCCGCTCGCGCCATTGCTTCGCATGCGCTTCCTGGCGCGCCTTCTCTTCCTTCTTCCGCTTGTCCTTTTTGCGCTCGTCCTCGGCCCGCTCACGGGCCTGCGCGATCGAATTGCCGAGAAGGTAGAGCGCGCCCGCGGCCCCTATCAGCTTGAGGGCATCCTTGCCGTCGGCCCGGGCGGGCGCGGCGGAGAAGGTGGTGATGGCGAGCGAAGCGGCCAGAACGGCGGCGATGAACTTGCGGGACATGGGGGTCTCCTGTTGGCGTGTCTGTCGTGACGAGTGGCGCCGCCGTTCTGGCCGACGCCCTGTCCCGACCCTCGGCCGGACACGCGATTTCAGGCAATATCGGCCCCCGGTTATCGGATAACCGGCCGGTTTCAGGCGCTCTGCTATTGAATTGCACCCGGCCCGGGCGCAGGGTCGCGGCCATGAAACGCATCCTTCTTCCCCTCTTTGTGGCGCTCGTCCTGCCCGCCGCCGCGCGGGCCGACTGCTTTGTCGAGTACAAGGCCAAGCAGGACAGCCCGCTGCGCCTGCATTACGGCATCTCGCGCCTGCCGGGGGACTGCCCCGGCAGCGGCGCCGCGGCAGAGCAACTCTCCGCCGCCCTGGCCCGCGATGGCTGGACGCTCTTGAACGTGGTCGGGCTTTCGACCAAGGAACCCGGTGACAGCAAGAGGGCCAACGCCGGTGAGTACTACCTCCGCTACTGACGCAAGACGCACCGGCGCGCGGCTGGTGGGAGTCGGCATCGCCGCCATCGTGGTGCTGCTGGTCGGTGCCGGCGTGCTGCTGATGTTCACCCTGCCGGACGCCAACGCCTTCAACGCCCGCGTCGAGAGGCTGTTCATCGAGAACGACACGCTCACCGGGCAGGCCGAGGTCAAGCTGCTCGAGATCCTTGCCCAGTCGGGCACCGCGTTCTCGGACACGCTGGCGAGCTACCGGATGGTGATCTTCGTGCTGCTGGTCTTCGCCACGGCGCTGCTTGTCGCGGCGCTGGTGTTCCTTGTCATGCTGGTGATCCTCAACCGCCGCATGGCGCAGATCGAGCGTTCGGGCATCCAGGTCAGCTCGCTGATCATCAGCCGCGAGGAGAACACCGTCTATCTCAACACCATGGGCTTCAAGCTCACCGAGGCGATGGTCGAGACGCTGGCGGTGCTGGCCGAGGCGCGGATGGATGATGAGATGCTCTCGGGGGCGCAGATCGAGGCGATGATCTCGGGGCGCGACGCCGGCGATTGCGAGGAGGCGGCGGGCGCCACCCGCATCAAGCGCCTGCGCGACGGGCTCGGCAACCAGATGGTCAGCGAGCTCTTGGTCAAGAACATCGCCCGGCGCGGCTATATGCTGGCCATCGACAAGGACGTGATCGAGGTTATCTGAGACACTGGCACGTAGGCGGCGCATCGCGCGGGCGCCTGTGCCCAGTTGAAACCTAGGGGGATTGGGGGCAAAGGTGCTCGCAGTTCCCAAACCTCTCGGATACCATCGCCCCATGGCCAAGCTTTATCACGTGCCGCTGTCCCCGTTCTGCCGCAAGGTTCGCCTGAGCCTTGCCGAGAAGAAGATCGAGTGCGAACTGGTCGAAGAGCGCTACTGGGAGAAGGACACCGACTTCCTGCGCCGCAACCCGGCTGGCAAGGTTCCGGTGCTGAAGATCGACGGCAAGACGATGTCGGAAAGCGCCCCGATCTGCGAATGGATCGAGGAGAAATACCCCGAGCCGCCGCTGATGCCGCGCTCGGCCGATGCTAGGCTTGAGGTGCGCCGGCTGGTGTCGTGGTTCGACGACAAGTTCCACCACGAGGTGACCTCGAAGCTGCTCTACGAACGCGTCAACAAGAAGATCATGAAGCAGGGCTTCCCGGACAGCACCAACGTCAAGGCCGGGGCCAAGGCGATCAAGTATCACCTCGACTACATGGCCTGGCTGCTCGACCACCGGCGCTGGCTGGCAGGCGACGTGATGACGCTGGCGGATTTCGCCGCCGCGGCGCATCTGTCGGCGCTCGACTACATCTCGGACGTGGACTGGAACCGCTCGGAGACGGTCAAGGACTGGTACGCCAAGATCAAGTCGCGCCCGGCCTTCCGCTCGATCCTCGCCGACCAGATCCCCGGCTTCCCGCCGCCGCCGCATTACGCCGACCTCGATTTCTGAGGGGCTGACCGGCACGCGGCCGACGGCCGCTTGATCGATCGGCGCCGTGAAGCGGCGAGAGATCCTCTCGGTCAGCGGTCGGCGAAGAAATCTTCCGGCAGCACGTCCTTGAGGCTGTAGACGAAGATGTCGATCTCGAGCGCCAGGCCGACCTCGAACTCGTTGAGCTCGCGCCCGCTCCAGCGATGTTGCTCGAGACGGGCAAGGAACTCCCGGCAGGTCTGGTCGGCGCGCGGATCGAGCGACAGCGACAGCGCAGCGCGCAGCAGGTCGATGCGCTTGTGCACCTCTCGCATGGCCGAGAACGCCTCCATCATCGCCCGCGTCAGCCTCGGCTCGGTCTGCCAGCTCTGGCCGCCGAAGACTTCCTGCACGACGCGGTTGCCGGCACCGAGGCAATCATAGGCAACGCATCCCGGAAACCCCTCTTCGCTCAGCCGGTCGTGAATCGCGCAGCTGTGGCCCGAGAGATTGCGGCAGGGCTCGCCCGGATTCTTGTCGAAGGCGAAGTCGCGGCCCTTGTCGAAGGCCAGCGCGAGGCAGCAAAGGGCGGCGCATTTCGAGCAGTCGGTCTTTAAGGGATCGGGCTGGGACATTCTGGCTACCGTCGGTCTGAGGGGGCTGAGGCGCCGTATCACGTGAAACAGCTCCGGGATGCAAGCGCCGGTGCCGATGATGCGCGGCATGGGGGTGCCCCGGGAGAGGGGATGCGTTGACAGGCCCCGAACCGGGCCCCTAAAGGGCGATTGCAGGCAATGACCGGTCAAAGGTCATCGGCAGCATTGCACGTTCGCCCTTACGGCAGGGCGAGACGGAGAGCCGGGAGGGGGCGCTGCCCCCGTCGCGCGCGGCGCGACTCCCCCGGAGTATTTTGGACGTAGAGAAGGGCAGGCGGGTGTCTTTGAAGCGCAAGCTGGTGGCGGAAGCGGCGGAGGTGGGGTTCGCCTCGTGCAAGGTCTGCCGTCCCGGCGACGTGCCGCAGCTGGCAGGGCGGCTGGCGGCGTTTCTCGAGGCCGGGCGGCACGGGCAGATGGGCTGGATGGCGGAGCGCACGCATTGGCGCGGCGACCCAAAGGCACTCTGGCCCGAGGCGCGCTCGGTGATCATGCTGGCCGAGAATTACGGCCCGGGGCATGATCCGATGGCGGTGCTCGAGCAGCGCGACCGGGCGGCGATCTCGGTCTACGCCCAGAACCGCGACTATCACGACGTGGTCAAAAAGCGGCTGAAGCGGCTCGGGCGCTGGCTCATCGCCGAGGCCGAGCGCGAGGGCGGCGGCGCGGAGATCAAGGTTTTCGTAGACACCGCGCCGGTGATGGAAAAGCCGCTGGGGCAGGCGGCGGGCCTTGGCTGGCAGGGCAAGCACACCAACCTCGTGAGCCGCGAGCTGGGCTCGTGGTTCTTTCTGGGCGCCATCTTCACCACGCTGGAGCTGGAGCCGGACGGGGCCGAGCGCGACCATTGCGGCTCGTGTCGGGCCTGTCTCGACGTCTGCCCGACCGATGCCTTCCCGGCCCCCTACCAGCTCGATGCGCGGCGCTGCATCTCTTACCTGACCATCGAGCATCACGGCCCGGTTGACGAGGCGCTGCGGCCGGGGTTGGGCAACCGGATCTACGGCTGCGACGATTGTCTCGCCGCTTGCCCGTGGAACAAGTTCGCGGTGCAGGCGCAGGAGATGAAGTACCACGCCCGCGACGAGCTGCTGGCACCCGAACTGGCGGAACTGGCGGCTCTCGACGATGCGGCGTTCCGGGCGCTGTTCTCGGGCTCGCCGATCAAGCGCATCGGGCGCGACCGCTTCGTGCGGAACGTCTGTTACGCCATCGGGAACTCGGGGGATCCGGCGCTGCGGTCAGCGGTGCAGGCGCTCTGCGAGGATGGTTGCGAGACGGTGCGCGACGCGGCGCGCTGGGCGGTGGCGCGGCTCGCGTGAAGCGGCGGGAGGCCCGACCCCCGGGAGCAAAGGGGCCGGGCCGGGCGCGCCTGCATCGTGAGCTCGGGCAGGGGTATCCCGGCAGGCGCGATAGCGATAGGTGAGACCGGCCCTCAGGCGCGGTCGTCGATCAGGATCGTCATGGCCTGAACGGCTGTGCGGTAGACGCCGAGCACGCGGTCCGTGTCGTAGCCCTCGGCCTCGAGCGCGCCGCTCAGTGCCGCGCTGCCCTTCACCTGGGTCTGCAGCATGTCGAGCTTGGTCCGTGCTCGGGCGAGCGCATTGTCGAGTGCGGCCTCGCGGTCCTCGCCGGCGCTCTCGAGCGCGCCGAGCGGCAGGATCTCGACCTCGGTCTCCTCGGCGATGTCGCCGGTCGGGATCGCGACGCCGTCGCCGCTGAGGTCGGACATCAGCTCGCCGACGCTCGCGGGCACGTCCGAGGCGCCGAGCTGGGTTTCAACCGCACCCTGCGCGCTGGGCGGGAGCGTGGTCTCGGAAGTGTCGCTTTCCTGCGCGAGCGCGGGGAAGGAAAGGCTGGCCGCCAGCAGGGCGGCGAGGGCTGGCCTGGTCAAGCGGAAGGTCATCGGTGGTCCTCCATTGGTCCGTTTCACCCGACGCATCGTCGCGTCGATCGATGAGATAAAGTGCGCAGGGCCGAAAAAGATCCCCGCCGCCGGGAAGCGAGCTCGCTGCGGGCGGCGGATTGCCGAAACCCGGGGGCGGGTTTTGGCGGGTTGCCGCCGGTTCCGCTGCCGCGAGCCGGGGTTGCATGATACCGCCGCCGCCGGGAGCCGATCACGGCAGGGTCAGGCCGATGAAACAGGCTTTGCATTGATGCGGATCGGACCCATCTTAGGGGCAGACAGATCATGGAGGCGCCAATGGCAACTTATGAAAGAAATCCCGACGTGATCGCCACGCTCGATCCCGAGCAGTACCGGGTCACGCAGGAGAACGGCACCGAGCGCCCGGGCAGCGGCGCGTATCTCGGCAACAAGGAGCCGGGCATCTACGTCGACGTGGTCTCGGGCGAGCCGCTCTTTGCCTCGTCGGACAAGTACGAGAGCGGCTGTGGCTGGCCGAGCTTCGTGAAGACCATCGAGCCCGCTCACGTGCAGGAGCTGCGCGACACCTCCTACGGCATGGTCCGGGTCGAGGTGCGCTCGACCCATGGCGACTCGCATCTGGGCCACGTCTTTCCCGACGGGCCGGCGGATCGCGGCGGGCTGCGTTACTGCATCAACTCGGCCTCGCTGCGCTTCGTGCATCGCGACGACATGGAGGCGGAAGGCTATGGTGCCTATCTCGACCAGGTGGAGGATGTGACATGAGCGAACGTGCAGTTCTGGCCGGCGGCTGTTTCTGGGGCATACAGGACCTGATCCGCAAGCTTCCCGGCGTGGAGGCAACCCGCGTCGGCTATACCGGCGGCGACGTGCCCAACGCGACCTACCGCAACCACGGCACCCATGCCGAGGGGATCGAGATCATCTTCGACCCTGCAAGGATCAGCTATCGGCAGATCCTCGAGGTGTTCTTCCAGATCCACGACCCGAGCACGCTGAACCGGCAGGGCAACGATGTGGGCATGAGCTACCGGTCGGCGATCTACTATGTCGACGAGGCGCAGAAGCAGACCGCGCTCGACACCATCGCCGATGTCGATGCCTCCGGACTTTGGCCCGGCAAGGTGGTGACCGAGGTCGAGCCGGTGGGCGCGTTCTGGGAGGCCGAGCGCGAGCATCAGGATTACCTCGAGCGGTTCCCGAACGGCTATACCTGCCACTATCCGCGCCCGGGATGGGTGCTGCCGCGCCGCGACGCCGCGGAGTGACCTGCTATCGGCGGGGGCGCCTCCGGGCGCCCTTGCCAGCCTGGAGGGCGCGAGGGCTCAGCCGCCCACCTCGTAGGTCATATCGCCCTGCTCGAGCTCGCAGCCGATGCTCTTGCGGTCCAGAATGCGGATGCGGCCCCGCCCGAGTTCGACCGAGCCGCGCTCGGCAAGATCCTTGAGCATCCGGTTCACCTTCTGCCGCGAGCACCCCATCAGCGTCGCCAGATGTGCCTGGCTGATGCGGATGTCGGGATCGTCGGGGGTGCTGAGGACGCACAGATAATTCAGCAACCGCGCATCGACGGTCTGGAACTGCTCGACGGCGCGGTTCTCGTTGTCGCGGACCAGTCGCCCATGAAGGATCCGGGCAATGTTCCGGATGACCTGCGGTTTCTGGGCGTATTCAAGCAGCAGCGACACGGGGGCATAAAGCATCGTGGTATCGGGCAGCGACGTGCAGGTCGCGGCGCAAGGCATGTCGGACAGGCATTCGACATCGCCCATGATCTCACCGGGGCCGGCCACGTGAATGACGCTGAGATTCCCCTCGACATCGAGAAAGCTGATGATCACCCGGCCGCGTGCCACGATATAGAACCCGGCGGTGTGTTCGGACTGGGTGAGAAGCGTCGTCTCTTCGCAGTAATGCCGCGGTGTGCAGGCATCGAGAAAGGCGCGCTGCTCCTCCTCGGACAGCCCCCTGAGGAGGCAGATGCCGATCAGGTCGGGATAGGTGGCGCTCACCTTGAGGCGTGGGGTCATGCTTGGATGCGATTGTCGATGGAAGCGGCAGATGAAGGCGGTACCCGGCGTGTCGGGAACTGTGGCGCGGCTCTGCGCAGGTCCATGTCTCGCTCCCGGGTATGAAGGGCCTCCGGCGCGCGGCACGGATCCGCGGCGCCGGAGGCGTTATACAACCCAGGCAGGAGGGTTAAAATCCCCGACTTGAAAAAACACTCGCGTATTCGCGAAATTGGGTCCGATCGCCGCATCCCCGACGCCCGAACCGAGCCCCTGCCAAGAGACACTGGTTACACAATAAATGCCGCCGAGCGCTGATCCGGCGAGCGAAGCGTCACTCACGGCACACGGAGTGGTTACATTGATTCGCGCTGCCCGTTGTGTCGCCAAAGTGACGGTTCAGGCGTCGCGCCTCACTTTGATAAACAATTTTCTTAAACAGGCGGACTTGCATCGTGTCATGGTTGATCGAATCGCCTGATCTTGAGGCAACAATTTTGAATCACCGGCGTTTGACTGAATGCTTTCCTTCGATCAGCCGGCCCTTGGGGGCGCATTTTCATGCTTGTAAAGCCAAACCTTTTCACGGCTATCGCTCTGGTTGCGTTTGTTACCCTTAACCATGGCGCGACGGCGCTTGATCCCTCTTTCGACTGCGCCAAGGCGCAGTCCGGCGCCGAGGACGCGGTCTGTTCCTCCGATGCGCTCGCCGCGCTCGATATCGAACTGGCGCGGCTCTTCACGGCGGCGTCCACCGGGCCGAACATGGACCCCGATGCGCTTGCCACGCTTAGGACGATGCAGCGCGGCTGGATCAAGGGGCGCGACGCCTGCTGGACCTCTGACATGGGCGTGCCGCTCTGCACCGCCAACGAATACGCCTTCCGGATTTCCGAGCTGCGCCAGCGCTATGCGGATGCGCGCGCCGAAGAGGGCGCCTCGCTCGGGCCTCTCCCCTACCGCTGCGAAGGGCTGGAGACGACGCTCAGCGCGGTCTTCGTCAACACGCTCGAGCCGGTGGTGGTGCTGCGCTGGGGCGAGAACGCAGTGGTGCTGCCGCAGGTCGAGGCCGCTTCGGGCGCGAAATACGCGTCTGACGCATGGTATGGTGGCCCGGCGCTGTTCTGGACGCGGGGCCGAGAGGCGCAGTTCGCGGCACCCGGCGCGGACGCGTCGAGCTGCCAGCAGGACGACATCGGATAGGAGACGCATCATGGGCTTCGTCGACGCCATCAGGAATGGCTTTTCCAACTACGCGACATTCAGCGGCCGCGCCTCGCGCCCGGCCTATTGGTGGTGGATGCTGTTCGTCATCCTCGCCTCCGCGGTCCTGAGCGGGATCGACCTTGCGCTCTTCGGTGCCGATCCCGAGACCGGCGATGTGCGTCAGAGGCTCTCGGGGCTGTTCCAGCTTGCGGTGCTGTTGCCGACGCTGGGCCTGGGCTTCCGGCGGCTGCACGATACTGGCCGGCCCGGCTGGTACTACCTGCTGCCCTTCCTGATTTCGGTCGCGCTGATGTTCGTGCTGCTGAGCGGCGTGATGGTCGCCACCGGTCTCGACATGGAGGCGGGCACGGCGCCCTCCGCCGGGCTGATCGTCGGCGGGCTCGGGGTGATGGTGCTCTGGGTGGTGCAGCTGGTGATCTTCATCCTGCTGATCTGGTGGCTCACCCGGCCCTCCGAGGCCGGTGAGAACGCCTACGGCGCGCCACCCTCCGCATGAGCGCCGCGTTCTGGGACAGGATCGCCGAGCGCTACGCCGCCCGTCCGGTGAGCGATACCGCGTCCTATGAGGCAACGCTCGAGCGGGTGCGCCACTGGCTGCGCCCCGAGATGCAGGTGCTGGAGCTCGGGTGCGGCACCGGTTCCACCGCCGAGCGGCTGGCCGGGGACGTGAGCCAGTTCACCGCCAGCGATTTCTCCGCCGAGATGATCCGCATCGCCGAAAGCCGTTGCGAGGCCGCCAACCTGCGCTTTCTCTGCGCGGGCGTCGGTGACGCGCTGGGCGGCGGCCCCTATGACGCGGTGATGGCGTTCAATCTGCTGCACTTGCTCGATGACCTCGAGGGCTGCCTGTCGCAGATCCACGCGACGCTGGGCGAGGGCGGGCTGTTCCTGTCCAAAACCCCCTGCGTGGCGGGCAAGTGGTACCTGCGGCCAGCGGTCTGGGGGCTGCATAAGCTCGGCAAGGCGCCTTCCGTGCGCTTCCTGCGCCCCGCCCAGCTCGAGACGGCGATCCGGGAGGCGGGCTTCGAGATCCTCGAGACCGGTGGCTACCCCGCGAAGCTCCCGAACCATTTCGTCGTGGCGCGCAAACGTCCCACGACCTGACCGCGCCCGCACAGGAGGAACCCCATGACCGACTTCCCCGCCACCGGAAGCTGCCGCTGCGGTGCCCTTCAGGTCGAGGTCTCGGCCCCACCGATCATGACCGCCGCCTGCCATTGCCGCGGCTGCCAGAAGATGAGCGCCAGCGCCTTCTCCCTCACCGCCATGGTGCCGGCGGCGGGCTTCCGGGTGGTCTCGGGCACGCCGGTGCAGGGCGGCATCAAGGGACCGGTCTGTTCGCATTTCCATTGCGCCGCGTGCTTTGCTTGGGTCTTCACCCGGATCACTGGCATGGAGGATCTGGTCAATATCCGCCCGGTGATGTTCGACCGCCCGGCTTGGTGCGAGCCCTTCATCGAAACGCTCTGCGCCGAGAAGCTGCCCTGGTTCACGACGCCGGCGCGACACCACTTCGACGGCTTCCCGCCCGAGGCCCGCTTTGCGGATCTCATGGCCGAGTTTGCCGACGCGATGGCAGGGCGGCTCTGACGCCACGTTCCGACTGACAGCGGCACGGGCGCTTGGCAGGGTCGCGCGCAAGGAGGACCGCCAATGACCAGCTACCCCCACATGCTGCGCCCGCTCGAGCTTGGCTTCACGACGCTGAAGAACCGGGTGTTGATGGGCTCGATGCATACCAATCTCGAAGAGCGCGGCGACTGGAACCGGGTGGCCGCGTTCTATGCGGCCCGGGCCAGGGGCGGGGCCGGGCTGATCGTCACCGGCGGCATGGCGCCCAACCCCGAGGGCGGCGTCTTTCCCGGGGCCTCGGGGCTGTTTTCGGACGAGGACATCGCGCATCATCGCATGATCACCGACCGGGTGCATGACAAGGGCGGCAAGATCGCCATGCAGATTCTCCATGCCGGTCGCTATGCCTACGGGCCGGATTGCGTCGCGCCGTCGGCGATCAAGTCGCCGATTTCGCCCTTCCCGCCCAAGGCGCTCGACGAGGCCGGCATCGAGAAGCAGATTGCCGACATCGCCACCGCCGCCGCCCGCGCCCGCGAGGCCGGCTATGACGGGGTCGAGGTGATGGGCTCGGAGGGCTACTTCCTCAACCAGTTCCTCGTCACCCACACCAACCGGCGCGAGGACCGCTGGGGCGGCAGCTACGAGAACCGGATGCGCCTGCCGGTCGAGGTGATGAAGCGCGTCCGCGCCGCGGTGGGCGATGATTTCATCGTCATCTTCCGCCTGTCGATGATCGATCTTGTGCCCAACGGCTCGACCCACGAAGAGGTGGTGCAGCTGGCGCAGGCGATCGAGGCGGCGGGGGCCACCATCCTCAACACCGGCATCGGCTGGCACGAGGCGCGGGTGCCGACCATCGCCACCTCGGTGCCGCGGGCGGGCTTTGCCTGGGTGACGAAGAAGCTCATGGGCAAGGTGGGGATCCCGGTGATCACCTCGAACCGGATCAACACGCCCGAGGTCGCCGAGCAGCTTCTGGCGGAGGGCTGCGCCGACATGGTGAGCCTGGCGCGGCCGTTCCTCGCCGATCCCGATTTCGTCGCCAAGGCCGAGGCCGGGCGCGCCGATCTCATCGCGCCGTGCATCGCCTGCAACCAGGCCTGCCTCGACCACACGTTTCAGGGCAAGGTGTCCTCCTGCCTCGTCAACCCGCGTGCCGGGCACGAGACCGAGCTGGTGATCGCCCCCGCCGAAAGCGCCCGCCGCATCGCCGTGGTCGGGGCCGGGCCGGCGGGCCTTTCCTGCGCGATCACCGCCGCGCAGCGCGGCCACGCGGTGACGCTGTTCGATCAGGCGGACGAGATCGGCGGCCAGCTCAACATGGCCCGCAAGGTGCCCGGCAAGGAAGAGTTCGACGGGCTGGTCGACTGGTTCGCCGCGATGGTGAAGGAGGCCGGCGTGACCCTGCAGCTGGGCACGCGCGCCGATGCCGAGGCGCTGAGCGGCTTTGACGCGGTGGTGGTGGCCACCGGCGTGCTGCCGCGCGATCCGCAGATCCCCGGGCAGGATCATCCCAAGGTGCTGAGCTATGTCGATGTGCTGCGCGGCGGCGCCGAGGTCGGCCAGCGCGTGGCGGTGGTCGGCGCCGGGGGCATCGGCTTCGACGTGTCGGAGTTCCTTGTCACCGGCAAGAGCCCGACTGTGGATCTGCCCGAGTGGCTGCGCGAATGGGGCGTCACCGATCCGGACAAGGCCCGCTCGGGTCTTGCCCCCGACGGCCCGCAGCCCGAGGCGCCGCTGCGCGAGGTGGTGCTGCTGCAGCGCAAGGCCGAGAAGGTCGGCAAGCGGCTCGGCAAGACCACAGGCTGGATCCACCGCGCGGCGCTGATGCTCAAGGGCGTCCAGATGAAGGCCGGGGTGAGCTACGAGCGCATCGACGATGCCGGCCTGCACATCATCCGCGATGGCAAGCCCGAGCTTATCGCCTGCGACACGGTGGTCCTTTGCGCCGGGCAGGAGAGTCTGCGCGCGCTGGCGGATGCCGTCGAGGGGCCTGAGGTGCATGTCATCGGCGGTGCCGACGTGGCCGCCGAGCTCGACGCCAAGCGCGCCATAGATCAGGGCGTTCGGCTGGCGGCGGGGCTCTGATTGCCCGTGCTGGCGCACGGTCAGCGCAGGGGCCGGGGCTCACACACCCGTGACCGGCGTTTGCCGTTGCGATGGAACGCGGGCCCGGGGGGTGCGCGTTCTCCGTCCAAACGCAGATTGGATAGGAGGCCGACATGCCCAGCATCACCAACGCCAAGGTTCTGATTATTTCCACCAACGGTTTCGAGCAGTCCGAGCTCGAGTTTCCCCGCGACCAGCTTCGTGCCAAGGGCGCCGAGGTTCATGTCGCCACGCTTGACGGCAAGGCGATCAAGGGCTGGGAAGGTACCGACTGGGGGCGCGAGGCCGAGGCCGATCTCAGGATCGCCGATGCCGACCCGCACCAGTATGATGCGCTCGTCATTCCCGGCGGCCAGATCAACCCCGACCTGCTGCGCGTCGAGGACAGCGTGATCGCGCTGGTTCGCGCCTTTGCCAAGCAGGGCAAGGTCATCGCCGCAGTCTGTCACGGTCCGTGGGTGCTGATCGAGGCCGACATCGTCGCGGGCCGCGAGATGACCGCCTACCCGTCGATCCGCACCGACCTCAAAAACGCCGGTGCCCGCGTCATGGACGCGCCGGTGGTCTGCGACAGCGGTATCGTCACCAGCCGCAACCCGAACGATTTGAAGGACTTTGTCTCGAAGATCGTCGAGGAAATCGAAGAAGGCCGGCACAACCAGAAAGCCGCCTGACCGATCCCCTCAGATCAACGACACAGGCCGCGCCCCGGCGACCGGGGCGCGGCTTTTTTGGCTTGGTTGACGGGTTTCCGCTGCAAACACAAAGCGTGATGAAACCCCGGTATTGTCTCGTCCGTGTCTAAATCGCGCCCCAATCGGGCGGCATATCGTGGTGTAACGAGGAACGAGTGAGGACTGGTTATGGATCGTCTGACCGAAATGGAGGCGTTTGCCACCGTCGTGGACCAAGGTGGGTTCACCGACGCTGCCAAGAAGATGGGCATCTCGAAATCGGCGGTCTCGAAGCACGTGTCGTCACTGGAGGCGCGCCTTGGGGCGCGTCTGCTGAACCGCACCACCCGTCGCGTCTCGCCGACAGAGATCGGTCTGGCCTATTATGATCGCGCCCGCCGGGTGCTGAACGATGCCGGAGAGGCCGACGCTCTGGTCACCTCGATGCAGTCGGCGCCCTCGGGCCTGCTGCGGATCTCGGTCGCCACCGACTTCGGCGTCAATCACCTGAGCCCGGTTCTGGGCGATTTCCTTGCCGAGTTCCCCGAGATCACCGTGAACATGGTGCTCAACAACCGCTACGTGGAGCTGATCTCGGAAGGCTTCGACATGGCCGTGCGGATCGGTGAGCTGGAAGACAGCACGCTGCGCGCCCGCAAGCTTACCGAGACCACCAAGCGGATGATCGCCTCGCCGGCCTATTTCGAGAAGTTCGGCCGCCCGTCGCGGATCGACGATCTCAACGAGCACAAGCTGCTGCACTACTCGAACCAGTCGAGCGGCAATGTCTGGAAAGTCACCGCGCCGTCGGGTGAAAAGCGCCAGGTGCGCACCGCTGGCTGGCTCTCGGTCAATGACGGGCAGTCGCTGCTCAATGCCTGCATCGCCGGGCTCGGCATCGCCTACCTGCCGTCCTACCTCTATGCCGACGCGATGAAGCAGGGGCTGGTCGAGGACGCGATCCCGGATCTGCCGGTCGAGACCCAAGGCATCTACGCGGTCTACCCGCCGGGCCGGTTCACCCAGCCCAAGGTGCGCGCCTTCATCGACTTCCTCGTCCATGCCTTCGCCGATCGCGGCCCGCAGGACTGGTGATCCGCCCAATTCCCCTCGTCTCGTTCGTAAGAGGCTCCTCGCCCCGGTTTCTGCCGGGGCGTTTTCTTTTCGGAGGCGCCGCCGCGCGGTGGCCCGCACGGGGCAGGTGTGCCGACGCGGATCACCCTTGTGCATTTGCAGCATCGGGACTGGATTGTCGTGCCCGCGATCCCTAGATCGCTACGGACCCCAGACCGGAGCCTTTTCTCAGATGCGCCAGAAGCTTGCCGAGTTCCTCGACCGTCCCGCGACGCGATACGCGATCATGGGCGTCATCCTGTTCAACGCCGTGATCCTCGGGCTCGAGACCTCCACCACCGTGATGGCCGAGATCGGCTGGCTGATCGTCGCGCTCGACACCATCTGCCTGTCGATCTTCGTGGCCGAGCTTGCCGCCAAGCTCTACGCGAGGGGCCTCTCCTTCTTTCGCTCGGGCTGGAACGTCTTCGATTTCGTCATCGTTGGCGTTGCGCTGGTTCCGGCGGGGCAGGGGCTCGCGGTGCTGCGGGCGCTGCGCATCCTTCGACTGCTGCGCGTGGTCTCGGTGGCGCCGACCCTGCGCCGGGTGGTCGAGGGCTTCGTCTCGGCGCTGCCCGGCATGGGCTCGGTCTTCCTGCTGATGGGGATCATCTTCTACATCGGCTCGGTGATCGCCACCAAGCTCTACTCGGCGACCTTTCCGGAATGGTTCGGCACGCTCGGCGCCTCGGCCTATTCACTGTTCCAGATCATGACGCTGGAGAGCTGGTCGATGGGCATCGTGCGCCCGGTGATGGAGGTCCACCCCGAGGCCTGGCTGTTCTTCGTGCCGTTCATCCTGATCACCACCTTCGCGGTGGTGAACCTCGTTGTCGGCCTGATCGTCAACTCGATGCAGGAGGCTCACGCCGTCGAGGAGGTTGCCGCCACCGAGGATTACCGCGAGCAGGTCATCCAGCGACTGGCCGCCATCGAGGCCCGGCTCGACGAACGGCGCTGACGCGCGGCGCGCCCTGCGCTAGGTTCGTCCGGACGCAGGGCAGGAGAGCCAGATGCCGAAATTCACCGAGACCACCGCGCAGCGCGAGACCGGCGACGGCGCCTGCGGGCCCTTCGAGGCGGTGCTGTTCAGCGACAGCGGCGGGCTGACCCAGTTCGGTGCCTTCCTCGAGACCCTGCAGCCGGGATCAAGCAGCTCGATCCGGCACTGGCACTCGGACGAGGATGAGATGCTCTACATGCTCGAGGGCATGCTCACGGTGCACGAAGGGGCCGAGACCTACAGTCTGTCGCCGGGCGAGGCTGCGACCTTCAAGGCCGGCGTCCCCGAGGGCCACTATGCCGAGAACGCCACCGAGGCGCCGGTGCGTTACCTCGTCATCGGCACCCGCGCGGTCCGTGACGTGGTAACTTACCCCGAGAGCGACCGGGTGCTGCGCCTGCGCCGCGACCCCGAGAGCAAGGCGCTTGTCGAGCGAGGCTACACGACGCTTGACGGTGCGCCGGCAGACTCACCCTACGGCGACTGATCTCGTGCCCACGGTTGCCTCGGCCAAGGGGCGCGGCTAGACCGCTGCCATGCGGATCATCGAGAACATCATCAGCGATCGCGGCTCGAAATACGCCGTCTCCGGCGCGCCCTGCCGCTCCGAGGACGAGGCCAAGGCCCTGATCAAGGAGCTCTGCCGCAAGAAGAAGTTCGCCAAGGCGACCCACAACACCTGGGGCCTGCTGACCGCGGACGCGCCGGTCAAGAACGACGATGGCGAGAGCGGCGCCGGCATGGTGATCTTGCGCATGCTCGAGCGCGAGGGGCTTCAGGACCATCTCGTGGTGGTGACCCGCTGGTATGGCGGCAAGCATCTCGGTGGCGACCGTTTCCGCCACGTGCAGGAGGCGGTGCGGATCTATCTCGAGGATCTGCGCGGCTAGGCGCCGCCGCCGCGCGCCTGAAGCCGCGCACCGTCGAGCAGCATTCCGACCCGGTGCATGATGGCATCGACACAGCTCTCGGGCGAGGCATCGCGATAGACCGCCGGGCGTAGACCGAAGGTGTAGATCGCGTAGATCGCGTCGATCAGGGTTTCGATTTCGGCCTCGTCCACGTTTTGCAGATCGGCGTCCTCGCGCAGGATTCTGGCGATCGGGGACAGGGCCTGCAACAGCTGGGCGCGGTTGCGGTCCTCGGTCTCTCGCGGCCACTGCCAGTAATAGGCCTGCATCACCGCCATGAGTTGGGTGTCCTCGAGATCGTACTTGGCATACATCGCGAGGATCCAGCGCAGCCGCTCCATCGTGCTGCCCTCGTCCGGCAGACCGGCCTCGAGCGCGGCGATCTGGACATCGTTGTTCTCGTGGATCAGCTCGTAGAGCAACCCGGCCTTTGAGTGGAAATGGGCGTTGATCATCGCGTGGGTGACGCCCGCCTCGCGGGCGATCTCGGTCACCGAGACGTCGTGATAGCCGTACTCCCGGAACAGTCTGCGGGCCGCCTCTAGAAGGCGTGCCTTGGTGGCGGCGCTTTGCCTGTCCTTCTGCGTCAGGCGGGTGCGGCGGGGAGGGTGCTGATCATTCGTCATCAAACGGACCCAGTATAGTGCAACCACAGATTAATGCCTTCTTGATAACACTGACGCAAACAATGTAAATAAAAATGTCACCGAAATGTTGACGCTGTTTACTTAGGTCCCTATATCCTTAGCGGCTCGAACGTGCCGCTAAGGAGAGCGCGCGATGGACAGATTCAGTGAGATGAGGGCGTTCGCCCAAGTGATGGAACAGCGTTGCTTCAGCAGCGCCGCTGAAACGCTCGGCCTGTCGAAAGGCTCGGTGTCGAAGCAGGTGGCATCGCTCGAACGGCGCCTTGGGTTGTCGCTCTTCGAGCGCACGACGCGGCAGGTGACCCCGACCGACGAGGGTAGGGTGTACTACGACCGCGCGCGGCAGATCCTCGATGAGACGGCGCGCGCCGACCTGATCGCGCGGGCCATGAAGCGTGCCAGCTCCGATGGCGAAACGCTGCGCATTCTGGCGGAGCCCGAGCTTGTCGACCACGTTGTGATGCCGCGCATCGGTGGTTTCCTGCACTCGATGTCTACGGTGCGGCTCGACTTTCGCACCGAGGACGACGATCCGGACCTGGATGAGAACGAGGGCTGGGACATCGCGCTGGCGGTCACCCCGGCGGAACGACGCCCGCTGGCCGCCCGCATCATCGGCGCCACCCGCAAGACGCTGGTCGCGTCCCGCGATTATCTCGATCAGGAAGGTGTCCCGCGTGAGCCCAGCACCTTGAGCCTGCATCGCCTGCTGCGTTGCGCCGGAACGCGCGAGCGGACCTGGCGGCTGGTCGACGAGGACGGTGCCGATGTGCCGATCACCTCGGGGCGGCAGCTTCTGTTCCGGGACCGGCGCTCGCAGCTCGCCGCCTGTCAGGCCGGCCTCGGCATCGCGCTGCTGCCCGACTACATGGTTCGCGAGGGCCTGCAAAAGGGCCGGCTGGTGCCGGTCATGCCGGGGCTGTCGAGCCGTCGGCAGGTGATCTCGGCGCGGCATCCCGATGAGGGGACGCCGAGCCGCACCGCGGTCCTCTTCGAGGAATTCTTGGGACAGGCGCTGGTGCATAACGGCTGACGTCCGACCCATCTGATACAGGCGATTCGACTCACCCCCTTCGGGATCGCCTGGGGACCCCGGCCGCCTCTGGCGCTCCGGGGTCCCGGAAATTCACTCGGTCGGCAGCAGGATCGCCTCGACGCGGCGGTTCTCCTCGCGGCCGACCTCGGTGAAGTTGCTGGCCACCGGGGCGAGATAGCCCGCGCCTTCGGAGCCGAGCTGCGCCGCCGCGACCCCCTTTCCGCGCACGTAATCCATTGCCGCGTCCGCCCGGGCGCGAGAGACCGCGATATTGGCCTCGAGCGAGCCGGTCGCATCGGTATGGCCGACGAAAAGCACCCGCCGGTCCGGGGTCTCGGCGAGATAGGCTGCGATCGCGTCGAGAGAGGCGACCGCGTCGTCGCCAAGCGATGCCGACCCGCTCTCGAAGCGCAGGTCGCGCAGGATCATGTGGCCCTTCGCTTCAAGCTCGAAATCCGCCACGTCGGCCACCTGGACGGCGGCGGGCGGCGGGTTCTCGGGGGGCGTGGGCGCTTCTGTCTGCTCACCGCCACCGCTCTGGATCACCTGCACGTAGCTTGCCGCGTTCGAGCGGCTGACCAGCAAGGTCACGTGGTCGCCCCCGGGGCCCTGGGCGCTGAGGAAGCGAAACGCGGTGAGGTCGACATACATCTCGGGCGCCGGGATCACCTCGGTGCCGAAGCGGAAGTCGAAGCCGCCGCAGCGCGCCGAGGCGCAGTCGAACACGATCTCGTAGCCCTCGGCCTCGAGCTGCTCTCGCAACGGCGCCAGCACTTGCAGGGTCGTCAGGTCAGGCGAGGGGATGCGCCAGGCCTGCCGAAGGATCCGGCCCTCGGAGCGGATCACCGGGATGCCAGTCTCGTCTTGCCACGGCCCGGTGGGGACCGCGTAGCTTCCTGGATCCGAGATCCGCTCGCCCATCAGTCGCGCGCCGCCCGGCAGGGTCAGTTCAAGCGCGGCCGCCGGCGAGCAGAGCATCGCCAGCAGCGCTGCCTCAGCGAGCCTGCGCGTGATATTCGTCATTCGGCCGCATGTCGGTGGCCGAGGCCACCCGGTTGGTCATGTTGAAGAACCCCGCCACGTTGGCGATGTCCCAGATGTCGCGCTCGGAGAAGCCGGCGTCGCGCAGCGCTTCGCGGTCGTACTCGGCGATCTCGGCGCTGGCCTTGGTCATCTTCTCGACAAAGCTCAGCATGGCGCGCTGGCGGTAGGGCAGGTCGGCCACGCGCCAGTTCATCACCAGCATCTCGCCAAGCTTCGGATCGCCAGAGAGCTGGCGCACCGCGGCACCGTGGGCGGTCAGGCAGTAGAAGCACTTGTTGATCGACGAGACCACCACCGCGATCATCTCGCGCTCGAGCTTGCTGAGGCCCGAGCCCGCCAGCATCAGCTCGTTGTACATCGCGGTGAAGGTGTTGAGCTTGGCGATGTCGAAGGCGTGTGCCTTGAGCACGTTCGGCACCATGCCCAGCTTCTCGTCGCAGATGTCGAAGTATTTCTGCGTCTCCGGCGGCAGCGGATCGACCATCGGCAGGTTGAGGGCGGTGGGCAGGTCCTTGGTCATGTCTCAGGTCTCTGGCTTGATACGATAGTGATACTCTCCCACGGGCTCGAAGCCGAGGGAAGCATAGAGACCGTTTGCCGCCGCGTTCTCCTGTACGCAGAGCGCCGCGATCCAGTCTGCCCCGTTCTCCTGCGCCCAGATGGCGGCCCGGCGCATCATCCACTTGCCAAGCCCCTTGCCGCGATGGGCCGCGCGGATCTCGAGCGCGTGCACCATGGCGATGCCGTCATGGATGGCGCAGAACCCGGCCCCGGCGGGCTTGTCGTCGGTGCGCCCGAAGATCGCCGCCTTGGGGCCCTCGGCGCGCTCCATGACCTGGTAGCGCGCCGGGCCGATGCCGCCCTCGGCCCAGATCTCGTGCATGATCGCGAGCGGCTCCCAGATCGCGAAGGCCTTGACCCTCGGAATCTCGAGATCGGTGAGGCTGTTCACCGGCGCGAGCCACAGCGTCACCGGGTCGATCACCGCGTAGCCCTCGGTCGCGAGCGCCGCGTCGAGCGCGTCCTCGCCGGCGCGGATCATGAACAAAGCGTCCTGCCCCATCAGCCGCATCGCCTGCTCGGCGGCGGCAAGGTCGTCGCGGTCCCAGTCGCCCGCCGCGGTGGCGCAGGAGACCCGCTTGCCACCACCCCCGCCGTCGCGCAGGCGCCACGGCCCGGCCTCGATCACGTTCGCCGCGGGCCAGGTGCCGTCGATGGCATCGTAGAGCCGCGTCAGGCTTGGGGCGCTCATGCCGGGAACATCTCGCAGAGACGGGTCATGGCGGCATCGACCCGCGCGCCGTCAGCGCCGCGGATGACGATATTGGCACCGTAGATGCCGTTCTTCTGGAACGGGTAGGAGCCGATCGACAGGTCGCTGAACTCCGAGGCCAGCTCCGAGAGCGGCCCTGCGATGTCGCCCTCGCCGCGCTCCACCCGCAGGTTCTGCGACAACAGCGGCGCGCCGCCGGTGAGCGTCGGCAGCACGCTGGCCACCATGGTCTCGAACACCGCCGGGACGCCGGCCATGACATAGACGTTGTCCATGGCAAAGCCCGGCGCGATCGAGACCGGGTTCTCGATCAGCACGGCGCCGTCTGGGATGCGTGCCATGCGCTGCCGCGCGGCGTTGAACTCCGAGCCCTGGCGCTCGTAATGCGCCGCCAAGAGCGCGTAGGCATCCTCTCGGATGTCGATGGACACCCCGAAGGCGGCGGCGACGCAATCGGCGGTGATGTCGTCATGGGTCGGCCCGATGCCCCCCGAGGTGAAGACGTGATCGACCTTGTCGCGCAGCTCGGTGATGGCTCCGATGATGGCGTCGCGGTCATCCGAGACGACGCGCGCCTCGCGCAGGTCGATGCCGACCTTGGTCAACTCCTTGGCGAGGTGGTTCATGTTGCTGTCGCGCGTGCGGCCCGAGAGGATCTCGTCCCCGATCACGATCATCGCTGCGGTGGGATTGGTCATCGAACTGTCCTTCTTGGCGCGCCTTGTGCAATGGTATAGGCCCGCGCCATGCGCTTTCAAACCCCTCTCGTCCGCGCCGTTTTGCTGCGCCGCTACAAACGCTTCCTCGCCGATGCACGGCTCGAGGACGGGCGCGAGATCACCGCCCACGTGGCCAACCCCGGCAGCATGATGGGCCTGAAGGACGAGGGCCTGACGATCTGGCTCGAGCCCAACGACGACCCCAAGCGCAAGCTGAAATATGCCTGGCGGCTGGTCGAGCATGAGGGCGGGGCCTTCACTGGCGTCGACACCGGAGTGCCCAACCGCATGCTGCGCCCGGCACTCACCGCAGGTCGCGTCCCCGGGCTTGACGGCTACGACACGGTCCGTCCCGAGGTGAAATACGGCGAGAACAGCCGCATCGATTTCCTGCTCACCTCCGAGGGCCGCCCCGACACCTATGTCGAGGTCAAATCCGTTACCCTGTCGCGCCAGCCCGGTCTGGCCGAGTTCCCCGACAGCGTCACCGCCCGCGGGGCCAAGCATCTCGCCGAGCTTGCCAACATGGCCGAGGCCGGCCACCGCGCGGTGATGCTCTACCTCGTGCAGCGCACCGACTGCAGCGCGGTCACCCTCGCCGCGGATCTCGACCCCACCTATGCGGCGGCCTTCCTCGAGGCCACCGCCCGCGGCGTGGAGGTGCTGGCCTTCGACTGTGCCATCAGCCCCGAGGGCGTCAGCCTCGGCGCCCCGCTGCCCTTCCGCGCCCCCTGACCTCGCGTCCCCGCAGCCCGCGCCACGCAGGGCCACCGATCACCGCGTTCCCCACGGCTCCCCCGTCTTCTCTTCGTCAAAAATACTCCGGGGGAGTCGCGGCCCCGCCGCGGCGGGGGCAGAGCCCCCGAATGCCGCCACGGTCCGGCCGCGCGACGTCGGCACCGCGCCGATCCGGCCCCCACGCAGCTCCCCGCCAGAGCCTCCGCGACACGCCAGCCGGTGCGCCACACGAAGCGGGCAGAAATGCAACGCGGAAGGGGCGTTTCGCCCTTTCCGGCCGGTTGCGGCATTCCCGCCACAACCCGGGTCGGCGTGGTCACAGTGCTGGACGCAAGCCCGGGTTTTCCCGTATCGTGAGCCCAAAGCGGGGCGAAAACGATCCCGGATAAAAAGCAGTATTGCAGGCAGTCAAAGGCATATTCGCCATGTTTCCCGAGCGGTTTTCGAACCTGCCGCCCTATGCGTTTCCGCGTCTGCGGGCGCTGCTCGATGCGCATGCGCCGGGCGGCGATGTCACACATATGTCCATCGGTGAGCCGAGGCATCCGTTCCCCGACTGGGTCGGAACGGTGCTGGCCGAGCACGTCTCGGAGTTCGCCAAGTACCCGCCCAATGACGGCACCCCGGAATTGCAGCAGGCAATCTCGGACTGGATCGCGCGCCGTTACGGCGTGAGCGTCGATCCCGGGACCCAGGTGATGCCGCTCAACGGCACCCGCGAGGGGCTCTACAACGCCGCCATGGCGCTCTGCCCCGAGCAGAAGGGCGGCAAGCAGCCGGCGGTGCTGATCCCGAACCCGTTCTACCAGGTCTACGCCGTGGCCAGTGTCTCGGTGGCGGCCGAGCAGGTCTTCGTGAACGCCACTCAGGAGACCGGCCATCTGCCGGACTACCATGCGCTGTCTGAAGAGGTGCTCGACCGCACCGCGCTGGCCTATATCTGCTCGCCCGCGAACCCGCAGGGCGCGGTGGCGGATCGCGGCTACTGGGAGCGGCTGATCGCGCTGGCCGAGCGGCATGATTTCCGCATCCTCGCGGACGAGTGCTATTCCGAGATCTACCGCGGCGAGGCGCCTCCGGGCGCGCTTCAGGTCGCCCGCGAGATGGGCGCCGATCCCGAGCGCGTGGTGATCTTCCATTCGCTGTCGAAGCGCTCGAACCTGCCCGGGCTGCGCTCGGGCTTCGTGGCCGGCGGCCCCGAATGCATGAAGCGCATCAAGCAGCTGCGTGCCTATTCCGGCGCCCCGCTGCCGCTGCCGATCCAGCGGGTGAGCGAGCGGGTCTGGGCCGACGAGGACCACGTGGTCGAGAACCGCAGGCTCTATGCCGAGAAGTTCGACATGGCCGACCGCATCTTCGGCAACGTGGCGGGCTACGCGCCGCCGCAGGCGGGGTTCTTCCTCTGGCTGCCGGTCGAGGATGGCGAGGCGGCGGCGCTGAAGCTCTGGCAGGAGACCGGCGTGCGGGTGCTGCCGGGCGCCTACCTGTCGCGCGACACCGAGGCAGGCAATCCGGGCAAGGGATATATCAGGGTCGCCCTCGTGGCGGACCGGGAGCAGACCGAACAGGGACTCACGAGGATCCGTGACTGTCTCTATGGGCAATAAGAAAAAGACGAGGCGAGCGATGGCGTATCAGGCACGGGGGCGCGACCCCCTCTTCGACAGTAACATGCAGGCGGCGATCGAGAAGCGCGGCAAGGAGCTTGCCGGGCTGGCCCTGATCGCGCTCGGTGTGATGGCGGCGATGATGATCGGCTCCTACACGCCGGACGATCCGTCATGGCTGTCGGCCACCGATGCGCCGGTGCAAAACTGGCTGGGCCGGATCGGCGCCTCGATCGCGGCGCCCCTGTTCATGATCGTCGGCTGGGGAAGCTGGGGGCTCGCGCTCGTGCTCATGGTCTGGGGGGCGCGCCTCGCCCTCCACCAGGGCGAAGAGCGCGCGCTCTCGCGCATCGTCTTCGCCCCGATCTGGATCGCTCTTTCCGCCGTCTATGCCGCGGGCCAGACCGTGGGGCCGGAATGGACCCACAGCTTCGGGCTTGGCGGCCTCTTCGGCGACATGATGATGGGCACCGTCTTGGGCATTCTGCCGGTCGGTGCCGGGCTGGGCCTGAAGCTCGTCATGCTGGTGATGGGCGCCGGGATCGTCGCCATGGGCGCCTTCGTTCTGGGTTTCACCAAGCCCGAACTGGGCGCCATCGGGCGGTTCCTGCTGGTCGGCACGGTGATGGCCTATGACACGCTGCTGCGCCTGCTGGGCCGTGGCGCGAGCTCGACCATGTCGGCGGCGCAGCGCATGCAGGCGGCGCAGTCCGAGCGCCGCGAGCGTCGCCGTCAGGAAGACGCCGAGGCCGCCGCCTGGGCCGCCGAGCAGGAGGCTGCCTGGGCCGCGGAACAGGGCCACGTACCCGAGGCCCCCGTGGCTCCGCAGGCGCCTGCCGCCCCGCTGGTGCGCCGTCCGGCCGCCGCCGCCGCGCCCGAACCGGTGAGCTATGCGGAGCCGGCCCATGACGCGCCGCAGCCCCTGTCGCAGGAGGCCGACGCCCACTGGCCCGAGCCCGAGCCGCAGACGATGCCGGCCCGCGAGCCGCGCCCCGAGCCCAAGAAGCCCGGCCTGCTGGCCCGGGTGCCGTCGCTGATCAAGCGTCACGAGGTGCTGCCGGCGGCCGAGATGATCGAGGTCGATGAGGACGGCTACGTCATCGAGGAGGAACCCGGCGAAGAGCGCATCCGCGCCAAGATCGCCGACGTGATCCGCGCCCGCCGCCGTGGCCCCGAGCCGGAAGAAGCGGCTTTCGTGCCCGACCCGGACAAGCCGCTGACCAAGGGCCGTGGCCGTCGCCCCGAGCCGCTGATCTATCGCACGCCGGGTGCCGCGCGCGCAGAGCCGCCGCTCACCGCCGCCCATGCCGCCGTGCAGGGCCGACCGCCGGAGCCGCCGCTCACGGCGCCGCGGATGCCGGCCGCTCCCGCCGCTGCTGCTGGCGCTGCCGCAGCACCCGCGGCCTTTGTGCCGGACGTTCCCGCGGCGTCCTCTGAGAGCGGCTCGCGTCTCGTGAGCCGTGGCCGCGCCACGCCGCCGCCCTTCGAGCTCGAGCCCGAGCCGGAAGAGGCGGTCACCGATGACAGCGACGATTTCGCCGATTACCGCCCCGCCGGGTCCGCCTACGGCGCCGCCGAACAGCAGGCCGAGGAGCGTGGCTACGACGATCTCTACGCCCCGGCCGAGGATGACGGCTACGATCGCGACTACGGGTATGACGACGCGGCGGAGAATGTCTTTGCCGATCATGGCTACGGTGCTGAGGGGGCCGACGATTACGCCGGCGAATACGCGGACGAGGACAACCACATCCCCGAGATGCCCGCCGAATACGCCGACCGCCGTCCGGCGATCCCGGTGGTGCAGCCCAAGAAGGTGGTGCAGCAGGCCGAGCGCAAGCCGGTGCAGCCGTCGCGCCGCGCCCAGGAAGAGGCGCAGCCGCGGCTGAGCTTCGAGGAGGCGCATTCGGATTTCGAATTCCCGCCGCTGAGCCTGCTGGCAAGCCCCGACGCCATCGAGCGTCATCACCTGAGCGACGAGGCGCTGGAAGAGAATGCCCGCATGCTCGAGACGGTGCTCGACGATTACGGCGTCAAGGGCGAGATCGTCTCGGTGCGTCCGGGCCCGGTGGTCACCATGTACGAGCTCGAGCCCGCCCCGGGCCTCAAGGCGTCGCGCGTCATCGGCCTGGCCGACGACATCGCGCGCTCGATGTCGGCGCTCTCGGCCCGTGTCTCGACGGTGCCGGGCCGCTCGGTGATCGGCATCGAACTGCCCAACGAGCACCGCGAGATGGTGTCGTTCCGCGAGATCCTGTCGTCCCGTGACTACGGTGACGGCAACCAGAAGCTGCCGCTGGCACTGGGCAAAGACATCGGCGGCGACCCGGTGGTCGCCAACCTCGCCAAGATGCCCCATCTGCTGATCGCCGGTACCACCGGCTCGGGCAAGTCGGTGGCGATCAACACGATGATCCTGTCGCTGCTCTACAAGCTCAGCCCCGACGACCTGCGGCTGGTGATGATCGACCCCAAGATGCTCGAACTCAGCGTCTATGATGGCATCCCGCACCTGCTCTCGCCGGTGGTGACCGACCCCAAGAAGGCCGTGGTGGCGCTGAAGTGGGTCGTGGGCGAGATGGAAGACCGCTACCGCAAGATGTCGAAGATGGGCGTGCGCAACATCGACGGCTACAACGGCCGCGTGGCGGAGGCGCAGAAGAAGGGCGAGATGTTCTCGCGTACCGTGCAGACCGGCTTTGACGACGAGACCGGCGAGCCGGTGTTCGAGACCGAGGAGTTCGAGCCCAAGAAGATGCCCTATATCGTCGTCATCGTCGACGAGATGGCCGACCTGATGATGGTGGCGGGCAAGGAAATCGAAGCCTGCATCCAGCGCCTGGCGCAGATGGCACGGGCCTCGGGCATCCACCTGATCATGGCCACCCAGCGTCCCTCGGTCGACGTGATCACCGGCACGATCAAGGCGAACTTCCCGACCCGGATCTCGTTCCAGGTGACCTCGAAGATCGACAGCCGCACGATCCTTGGCGAGATGGGGGCCGAGCAGCTTCTTGGCATGGGCGACATGCTCTACATGGCCGGCGGTGCCAAGATCACCCGCTGCCACGGCCCGTTCTGCTCGGACGAAGAGGTCGAGGAAGTGGTGAACCACCTCAAGGCCTTCGGTCCGCCGGAATACGTCTCCGGCGTGGTGCAGGGCCCGGATGACGAGAAGGCCGACAACATCGACGCGGTTCTGGGGCTCAACACCGGCGGCAATACCGGTGGCGAGGATGCGCTCTACGACCAGGCGGTGGCGATCGTCATCAAGGACCGCAAGTGCTCGACCTCCTATATCCAGCGCAAGCTGGGCATTGGCTACAACAAGGCGGCGCGCCTCGTGGAGCAGATGGAGGATGAGGGCGTGGTCTCGGCCGCCAACCACGTGGGCAAGCGCGAGATCCTGGTGCCCGAGCAGGCCTGATGGCCTGCCGGGGCCCCTCCCCTGCCGGCGAAGGGGCATAGGCTGCCCGCCCGAGGGCGCGCGGGCTGTCGAGGAGGGATGAGGGGGGCGCTGCCCCCTCTTGGCCCGGAGGGCCAATTCACCCCCGAGGTATTTTCGAACCAGAGAAGACGGGGAGGGCGTGGCGCGGCTGCGCCCTTTTCCGTGTCCGGCGGGCTTGCGGGAACGGAGCGACCGATGGGGCGTTGGGATGGGCCGAAGGGAGAGTGCCACCATGCCGTCAGACCAGTCCGTGAATGCCCTGCTCGATACCCTGAGCCGCCGCGCCGACCGCGACCGCGAGGTATCGGTCGCCGACGTGGTCTCGGATATCGGGGACCGCGGCATCGGCCCTCTGCTCTTCGTGCCGGCGCTTCTGGTGCTCTCTCCGCTTGGGGCGATCCCGGTGGTGCCAAGCCTCTTCGCGGTGGCGCTCTTCCTGATCGCGGTGCAGAGCCTGTTCGGTGAAAGCCGCATCTGGCTGCCGCAGGTGGTCCGCGAGCGCGCGGTGGAAGAGGACAGCATACGCCAGGCCACCAAGCGGCTGCGGCCCTGGGCGGACAGGCTGGATCGCCTCTTCGGGCCGCGCCTGAAGGCGCTGACGACCCGACCGGTGCAGAAGGCGGCGGCGGCGCTCGCGGCAATCCTGTGCCTGAGCGTGCCGCCGCTCGAGCTGGTGCCGTTCGCGGCGCTGGTGCCGATGCTGGCGATCGCGCTTCTTGGCCTCGCGATCACGCTGAATGACGGGATTCTCATGGCCGTGGCGCTGACCGGCGCCGGCGTGGCCTTGATCGGCAGTGTCTGGCTGCTGATATCAGGTTGAAGACCCGCTGCTATCGCTTAACCGCGCCCGACATGCCATGTCATCGAAAGACCAGAGCAGGACGAAGGACACACATATGCTCCGCATTCTCACCGCCGCGCTGACCGCGCTGATGCTGACCGCGCTGCCGGCGGCGGCACAGCAGCTCTCGCTGAACACCTTGTCGAACTATCTCAATTCGATCCAGTCCGCAGAGAGCCCGTTCACCCAGATCAACAGCGACGGCTCGATCTCGACCGGAAAGATCCTGATCAAGCGCCCGGGCAAGGTGCGGTTCGAGTACAACCCACCGGAGCAGGCGCTGGTGCTGGCGTGGTCGGGGGCGGTGTATGTCTTCGACAGGAAGGTCGGCGGCCAGCCCGAAACCTATCCGCTCAACCAGACGCCGCTGTCGATCATTCTCGACCGCAACGTGAACCTCGCGCAGGCGGGGATGGTGACCGGGCACCAGTATGACGGCACCGCCACCATCGTCACCGCGCAGGATCCGAAGCGGCCGGAATACGGCTCGATCCAGATGAAGTTCACCGGCAACCCGGTGGAACTGCGTCAATGGGTGATCCGCGACGGCAATGGCAGCACCACCACCGTGGTGTTGGGCGGGCTCGAGAAGACCAGCCTGCCCAACAGCGTGTTCGACGTGAACCGGGTGCGCTGACGGCACCCCGGGGGCCGCGTGGCGCTCAGCGCGCCGCGCGGCAGTTCGCCAGCTGGACCTCGTAGACCACCGCGCGGTTGCCGACATCGTCGGCGACCCGCAGCAGCCAGGCCTTGTTGTTGTAGGTGCCGCGCCGGAAGCCACCGCGCCCTTCGTGATAGGCGAGGTACTGGTTGCGGGCATCGCGCATGCTGATGCCGAGGCTGCGTGCGGTCTCGGCCATGTACCAGCCCATGAAATCGGTCGCGTCACGGATGTTGTCGCGACGGGCGCGGCGGGTGCCGGTTGATTCGAGGTACTCGTCCCAGGTGCCGTCGAGTGCCTGGCTGTAGCCGAAGGCCGAGCTCTGCCGTCCGTAGGGGATCACCCCCAGCGAATAGCGAAACGGGGTCCGGGCATCGGACTTGAACTTGCTTTCCTGGTAGATCGTCGCCATCTGGACGTGCACGGGCACGCCCCATTTGCGCTCGGCGGCGCGGAATGCGCGGGTGTAGTGTGGGCGCTCCTTGAGGATCGCGCAGGCATCCTCGAGGTTATTGGGCGACCGCCCGCTGCCACCGCCCCCGCAGGACGCGGCCAACAATACGATCACCAACGCGCGAAGCCATCTGCTCATCTGCCTCTCGCTTTTTATGTTGTTTTATGTTTCTTGCCTCGCTCCAGTTTAGCCGATCGGCGGCCGGGTGGGAATCACAATTCCGATGGGAGCTAGGGCCAGCGGTGTCGTGCCGGTGTGTTTCGCCCCGGGATGCGAGCTCGCCTCATCTGCCGGAATTGTTCACTGTCTGACCGGTGTTCACAGAGTGTTTCCGCGATAAATGCCGGTGAAGTTGGACAACTTGCCACGAAAATGTCAAAACTCGGACCAAGAGGTCTTTATGCACACACAGCGCGCCAAATATCATCTCGGCCAGGTCGTCCGGCATCGCAAGCACCCGTTTCGCGGCGTGGTGTTCGATGTCGATCCCGAGTTCAGCAACACCGAGGAGTGGTACGAAGCGATTCCCGAGGACGCGCGCCCGGTGAAGGATCAGCCGTTTTACCACCTGCTGGCCGAGAACGATCAGAGCTTCTACGTGGCCTATGTCTCGGAGCAGAACCTTGTCGCGGATTACTCCGGCGAGCCGGTGGACCATCCCGACATTCCCGATCTTTTCGGGGCGTTCGAAGACGGCAGCTACGCGCTTCACTTCCAGATGAACTGAGCCGGGCCGGGCGTCTGCCCGGACCTTGCGGCGGATGGGTTTCGAGGCGGCCTTGGCCGCCTCTTTTCATTTGCGCGGGTTTCAGGCCGCGGCGCGCACCAGGTCGAGGAACTGTGCCACCTGCTCGGGGCTCAGCGACCAGTCGCAGACGAGGCGCGCCACGGCGAGCGACTCGTCGGGGCCGTCTTCGCTGTCCCACAGGTGGTAGTCGGCACCTTGCGCCATCACTGCGCGATGGGCCCCGCGCGACATCTCGAAGAACACCATGTTGGCGTGGGTGTCGTTGACGATGCGCAGTCCGGCGCCTTTCAACCCCTGCACCAGCTGGTCGCAGCGCGCGTTGGCGCGGCTGGCGAGGTCGTGCCAGAGGGTGTCGGTCAGGTAGGCGTCCATCTGTGCCGCGAGGTAGCGGTGCTTGGAGAACAGCAACGCCCCGCGCTTGCGGCGGTATTCGAACTCGGCCGCCTTTTGTTGAAGCGCTACCGCTTCGCTGCTTGAGCGCGCTGCGGTATCGAAGATCAGCACCGCTTCGACGCCCATCAGCCCGTTCTTGGTACCGCCGAAGACGCAGATGTCGACGCCCGCTTTCCAGCTCATCTCGGCAGGCGTGACGCCGAGCCTCACGGCGGCATTGGCGAAGCGTGCTCCGTCGAGATGCACCGGCAGGCCGTATTCCTTCGCAACCGATGTCAGGGCGCGCAGCTCGTCCATGGAGTAGACGTTGCCGCGTTCGGTGAGCTGGGTGATCGAGACCGGCCCGCGCTTGGGGCCGTGCACGCCGCGCGTCTCCTCGCCCTCGATGGCGGCGCGCAGGGTCTCTGGCGTCATGCGGTCACTGTCGCCCACCAGCGTGAGCTTGGCGCCGCCGGTGAAGAACTCGGGCGCGTTGCACTCGTCCTCGTGGATATGCGCGGTCGGCGAACAGAACACCGTGGCGTAGGGCGGGCAGAGGCAGGCCAGCGACAGCACGTTGGCCGCAGTGCCGGTTGGCACGAGATAGACCGCCGCCTCGGGCGCCTCGAAGAGGTCGCGCAGGCGCCGGGTCACCGAAAGCGTCAGATCATCGGCACCGTAGCCGGCCACGTGGCCTGCGTTGGCGCGGGTCATCGCCTCGAGCACCTGCGGCGGCACCGGGCCGGAATTGTCGGAGGCAAAGAACATCAGACGGGCTCCTCGATGATGTGGTCTTCCCAGTCGTCCTCGTCGATCTCGAACTCCGGCACGGTGCGGTCGCGCATCGACACGCCGGCCTGGTGGACGGTCTCGGGATCGCCCGAGATCAGGGGGTGCCAGTCGAAGAGCGGCTCGCCGGCCCAGAGCAGGCGGTAGGCGCAGGTCTGCGGCATCCAGTAGGCGTGCTCATCGATGTTGGAGGGCTTCAGGACGATGCATTCCGGAACGAACTGGTGCCGGATCGGGTATTGCGCGCAGCGGCAGGTGCCGTCGTCGAACAGGCGGCAGGCGACATCGGTCAGCGCGACCTCGCCGCTTTCCTCGTCCTCGAGCTTGTTCAGGCAGCACTTGCCGCAGCCGTCGCAAAGCGCCTCCCACTCGCGCTCGGAGAGGTCCTTGAGGGCCTTGGTCTCCCAGAAGCGCGGTGCGAGGCCGCTGCGGTCGATGGGATCGCTCATAGCGCCTCCAGGATGTCGCGGGCGCGGGCACAGTCGGCGTCCATCTGCTCGATCAGCGCCTCGAGGCTGTCGAACTTCAGCTCCGGGCGCAGGTACTCGACCAGCCCGATGGAGAGGGTGGCGCCGTAGAGGTCACCCTTGAAGTCGAAGATGAAGGTCTCGAGATTCGGGCGGTTCTCGCCGAACATCGGGCGCACGCCGATGGAGGCGGCGCCGTGGTAATGGCCCTTGTGCTCGCCGGTGAGCACCTCGACCAGCACCGCGTAGACGCCGAGCTTCGGCGGGTGCAGCCCGTCGATCGACATGTTGGTGGTGGGATAGCCCAGCTCTCGGCCGCGCTGCTCGCCGCCGATCACCGTGCCCTCGATGCGGTGCCAATGCCCGAGCTGGGCGGCGGCGTCGCGCGGGCGGCCGTCGGTGAGCGCCTCGCGGATCGCTGTCGAGCTGACCTGCCCGCCCTCGTGTTCGAGGATCTCGGCCACGGTGACGCCAAAGCCCATCTCCTCGCCGAAGCGCCTGAGGTCTTCGACGGTGCCGGCGCGCTTGTTGCCGAAGCAGAAATCGGCGCCGACGACCACGTGCTTGAGACCCAGCCCGTCCTTGATCACCTTGCGGGCGAATTCCTCGGGGGTGAGCGCGGCGAGGGCCGCGTTGAAGTTGATCTCGTAGAGCCGCTCGATGCCGAGCTTCTCGAGCCGCGAGGCGCGCGCCTTGGCCGACATCAGCCGGAAGGGCGGCGACTCGGGGGCAAAATACTCGCGCGGATGCGGCTCGAAGGTGAGCACGCCGAGCGGCGCATCGCCGCCCGCCGCACGTGCGAGGCCGATCACCGCCTGGTGGCCGCGATGCACGCCATCGAAGTTCCCGATGGCCACGCTGGCGCCCCGGTCCTGGGGCTCGACATACTGGTAATCCCGGATGATCCGCATGAGCGAAGGCCTAGCCCCGTCCGCCGGCAGGCGCAAGATGGGGCGGTGCGGGGAGGGGGGATCAGGGCGGGATTGGCTGGGTGGTTGGGCGCCGCCGTGTCATCGCAGGTGGTGGAGCGTTGCGGCGCGGAATCAAGGCCGCAGGCCGCCGCGCATCGCCGGACCGCCCCCCGGGCCGGCGATTTGGTGATACCAAGGCTGAGTGTCGAGGCCTTTCGGACTTGGCAGGGATAAATCGAGAGGTTCAGAGCCTTGGATCGCCGCCCCGCGGTCCGGCGATGCGCGGCGGCGCCCCCAGGCGGCGAACGCCCCCGCCGTCACCTCACCCGTAATCGCGTTCCCCGAAGATCGCCGAGCCGACCCGAACGTGAGTCGCGCCGAGCGAGATCGCCTGCTCGAAATCCGAGGACATGCCCATCGACAGCCCCTCGAGTCCGTTGCGCTCGGCGATCTTGGCCAGCAGCGCGAAATGCAGCGAGGGGGTTTCCTCGACGGGGGGGATGCACATCAGCCCCTTGAGCGGCAGGTCGAGCTCGCGCACCTCCTTGATGAAGGCATCTGCATCCGCCGGCAGGATTCCCGCCTTCTGCGGCTCCTCGCCGGTGTTGACCTGCACGAAGAGATCCGGGCAGTGGCCCATCTCCTGCGCCAGCCGCGCCAGCGTGTTGGCGAGCTTCGGCCGGTCGACCGCGTGGATCGCCGAGAACAGCTCCATCGCCTGTCGCGCCTTGTTGGTCTGCAGCGGTCCGATCAGGTGCACGTCGACACCGTCGAAACGCTCCTTCAGCGCCGGCCACTTGCCCTGCGCCTCCTGCACCTTGTTCTCGCCGAAGAGCCGGTGGCCCTGCTCGAGCACCGCCTCGACGCGCTCGATCGGCTGCACCTTGCTCACCGCGATCAGCTGCACCGAGCCTTCAGGCCGTCCGGCCTTTGCCTCGGCCTTGGCCACGCGCTCGCGGATGTCGGTCAGTCCCATGGTTCGTCTCCCCACGCCTCGATGAAGGGTTGCAACTCGCGCTCGTGTTTTCGCCAGGCCTGCGCCGAGCCGGTATAGATCGGCTGGCGCGCCTGGCTGACGCTGAGCGTCTTCACGGCGCCGCTCTTGTTCTTGTGGAAATCGAGGCAGGCGTCCTGCCAGTCAAGCCCCGCCGCCGCGATCAGCGCCCGAGATTGCGGCTCGGGATCGGCGACCAGCGCCTCGTAGCGGATCTCGTGCACCACGCCGGGCAGGGCCTGTTTCCAATGCGCGACGAAGCCGCGGAAGCGCTTGATGGCATGGGCGATGTCGGCGAGATCGTTGCCGTAGCGGTGGCTGCCGGTGTTGAAATAGTTCTTGTAGATCGACAGCGCGATGTCGCGCGGGTCGCGCTGCACCACCACGAAGCGCGCCTGCGGCAGGGCGCGGTGGAGCAGGCCGATGATCAGGTAGGAGAGAATCGACTTGTCGGTGATCACCCGGCTGTCGCCGGGCACGTCGCGCCGGGCCAGCGTGGTGTAGCGCCGAGCGAAGGCCTCGATCTTGGCGGCGTCAGTGATCGGGCGCATCTGCTCGCCGGCGCCGAAAGTGCCATAGGCGAGCTTCAGCGCCAGCCCGAGCTCGTTGCCGGCGCTCACCTCGCTATGGGCCGCGAGGATTCGCTCGACCAGCGTGGTGCCCGAGCGCGGCATGCCGGTGACAAAGACCGGGCGGGGGCTCAGGGCCTCAGAAGAGGGCAGGACGGGAAGGTCGTCCTGCGCGGCGCGCACGGTGGCGAACTCGCGATCCTGTGCGGCGTTGTCGAAGGGCGCGGCCTTGCGTTGCAGGGCGTTGGCGCGGTCGACGCAGGCAAAGCCCTTTTCGGGCGCGCCGGTCTCGTCGAGCGCCTTGCCGAGCGCGTAGCTCAGCTGGATGCGGGCGGGCTCTGGCAGATCCTTGCGGGCCCAGAGCTTTTCCATCGCGGGCAGCAGCGGATCGCCCTTGGCGAGCTTCTTTCCGCCAAGAAAGATGCGATAGAGCTGCGCCTCGTTGGGGTGCTGCTTGAGCAGTTTGCGGAAGATCTTCTCGGCCTCGTCGAAGCGTCCGAGATGCTGCAGGTAATGCGCCTTGTCCGCCTGCGCACCAAGCGTGTTGCCCGGGGCGGCGATCAGCCGGTCATAGGCGGCGAGCGCCTCATTGCTGGCGCCGAGATGGCGGAATCGCTCGGCGGCGTGTCGGGTGAGCTGAGGATTGCCGGGGGCAAGTTTCACTGCCTTGCGCAGCTGGGCGAGGCAGGTCTCGCGGTCGCCCTCTTCAAAGGCGATGCGCGACAGCTGGTACGGGATGTCCGCGCGCTTGGGGTCGGCGAGGGCGAGTTGTTGCAGGGCGCCGCGGGCCTTGGCGAGCCGGCCTTGTGCCATGTCGCTGGCGGCCTGTTTCATCAGCCGGGCCTTGGTGTCGGCGGAGAGCGGCAGCATTGCGGGCACCTTTCGGTCGGACAAAAAGAAAAGAGCGGGCTTTTGCCCGCTCTTCCCTTATCCCAATCTCAGAGGAGATTAGAAGGACATGCTGAGACCCAGCGAGTAGTTGTCGAAGTCGTCGTCGGAGCCGGCGTCCGGATCGACGTCCGAGTAGCCGTAGCCGAAGCGAGCCGAGAGACCGCCGCCGAGGTCGTAGGTGGCGGCGAGGCCGAAGCCGGACAGCTTGTCGTCGTCCTGGGTGTACTCACCGTAGTTCACGCCGACTGCGATGGCGTTCATCTCGTAGCCGAAGCCGATGCCCCAGTGCTGGATGTCGTCCGCGTCGTCGATCGACATGTCGGTGTAGGTCAGGCCAGCCGAGAAGCCGTTTCCGAAGCCACCGGTTGCTGCGATCGAGGTCACGTCTGCGACTTCGTCCAGGGTCTGGTAGCCGAGGCCGACGGTCAGGTCGACGGTCGACACCTGGCCGGAGTACGAAACACCGAGGGCCCAGATGGTGTCGCCGATGTCCTCATCACCGATTTCTGCGTCGGCGCCATCAGCAACCTGCTCGAGCGATGCCGAGAAGGTGAAGGCGTCGTAGGCGTAGTCGAGACGAGCGATCTGGCCGTCACCGAAGCCGTCGAGCGAGAGGCCGACACCGTCGTTGATGACGCTGTAGTCGCCGTCGCCGTCGGAGTCGCTGAAGCCGTCAGCGTGGTTGAAGCCGAGGTGGGTGGTCTCGTCGTCGTTCAGCGAGCCGCCTGCGAGCGCCAGTTCCGGCACGCGAGCGTCGAGAGCGCCGTCGGTGTCACCCATGGTGAAGGTCGCGCCACCGTAGGAGATGAAGATCGCTTCGCCGCCCTGGACGTTCGGGCTCTCGAAACGGCCCGGCTCGCCGCGGTCAGCAGCTTCGTCGAGGTCGATGGTGGCGCCGAAGGTCAGGCCGTTGTCAGCTTCGCCGGACAGGGTGAAACGGATGTCCATGTCGGTGAAGAACTGGGTTTCGCCCATTTCCAGGCCGTCTTCGCCGTCGGAGACTGCCGGTGCGTAGATACCCATTTCGGCGTTACCGGTCAGGGCGATTTCTGCCGAGGCGACGCCTGCGGTTGCAACCAGCGCGGTGGTAGCAAACAGAATGCTTTTCATTGTTTCCCTCATGTGTTCGTAAGGCACGTACCAATCCGGGTAGCCCGGCCTTGATGGGCTTTCTATGCGCCTTCGGACCCTTCGTTTGCAACTCTGCGCTGGACGCCCCGGGCAACAAGCAAATCAGTGATGCGCAATTGCCACAACGCTGTCGGGCAGCCCGGCGCGCGTGCCCCGAGGCGTCCTTTGTCTAAGGCATTCGCGGCTTGTCGCGCGCCCGGTGCCCGAGTATGCAGGTGCGCAAAGACGAGACGGGCAGGAGCTTGAGCAGATGAGATTTATGCGAACGGCGACAGGTGCCATCCTGACGGGCGGGCTGCTGCTTCTGTCTGGGTGCGGCACGGTGAACAGCTGGTTCGACGGTCAGGGGTCCGACACGCGCAATGTGCCGCCGGGCAATGCCGAGACCTCGCAGGAGATCATCGAGCAGGAGATCTACGGCCGCGAGGGGCAGCCCGATTCCACCATCTGGGACATTTTCGGCGCGCGCGAGGATGCCGGCAAGGTCGGTGCGGTGAACCGCTATATCTGGAATGCCTCGCTCGACGTGCTGGATTTCCTTCCGGTCGACTCGGTCGATCCGTTCACCGGCGTGATCACCACCGGCTACGGCACGCCGCCGGGTGGCGGCGGCACATATCGCGCAACGATCTACATCTCGGACCCGGCGCTCGACGCGCGCTCGCTCAATGTCGCGCTGATGACGCGCTCGGGCCCGGTCGATGGCGCAACCATGCGCGCGGTCGAGGATGCCATCCTGACCCGCGCCCGTCAGCTGCGCGCACGCGACAACGACCTCTGAGGCGCCAAAGAAAAGGCGCGGACCCATGGCCCGCGCCCGATCTGCGTGAGGTCATCGGCGAGGCCCCAAGGCCCCGCCCGGCGACTCAGCTCTCCTTGCCGACATTCTCCGCAAAGGCCGTCTCGAAGGCGGCCTTCTTGCTGTCATCCGCCGGTGTCTGGTGCATCTGCTTCCAGTCGTCATAGGGCATGCCGTAGAAGATCTCGCGCGCATCTTCCTTGCCCATGTCGATGCCGCGCTCGGCGGCGGCCTCCTGGTACCAGCGCGACAGGCAGTTGCGGCAGAAGCCGGCGAGATTCATCAAGTCGATGTTCTGCACGTCCTGCCGGTCTTCCATCAGGTGCTTGCGCAGCCGGCGGAAGGCGGCGGCCTCGAGCTCGATTCGGGTCTGGTCGTCCATGGAGTCCTCCGTCGTCATCAGGTTGTCGTCATGAGATGGGCGTCTGCCCGGATATGTGGGGTCACTCGGGCACTTCGTCGAGGGCGGCCTGAAGATGCGGCGCGAGTCGTCCGCCCCAGTGGCGCTGCTGCGCCTCGGTCTCGATCAGGTCGTTGCGAACTTCGATCAGCGTGTTGACCCGGCCATGCCGCAGCGCGTGCTGGTCGATGGCATCGCCGGGCAGGTGGCCGGGGTAGGGCTGGTTGCGGCCCACGGTGAGGTCGGGCTCCTGTTCGAGCCGGGCGATCAGCGGATCGGACAGCCGCGCGTCCCACGCGTGCAGGATGCCCACGTGCCACGGCCGGGTGGGGCGGCCGCGCAGCTGGCGGGTAAAGGAGTGCACCGACACGATCGCCACCTCGCCGCGCGACGCCGCCAGCAGCTCGAGTGCGGCATGGTAGGGGCGGTGATAGGCGTTGAGCCGGCGCGCCTTCTCTTCCTCGTCGGCGTGGCGGTTGCCGGGAATGATCGAGCCGTCATAAAGCCGCATCAGCAGGGTGGGGTCGTCTTCGCCGCGGTTCGGGTCGATGACGAGGCGCGAGAAATCCGCCCAGACCAGCGGCGAGTCGAGCGCCTCGGCCAAGGCGCGCGCCGTTCCAAGAGCGCCTACATCATAGGCAATATGGCGCGCCATGTCGGCCTCGGGCAGGCCAAGGGTTCCCCCCAGATCGGGCGGCACGGTATTGGTCGCATGATCGCAGGTGACCAGAAAGCGCCCTTTCCGGCCTTCTCCCTCTATCTGGTATGGTGTGTAGGTCATGGCAGCCGTCTTGTTCGCACCCGTCCGTTTAGAGCAGTTGCGCCATGAAGGGAATTGCGCAATACCGCGGGTAAGAGAGCGTTAGCGGTAACTGGTTTAAGGCAGAACAATTGGCGGCACCGCCGCAGGGAGACGGAAAATGAGACGTTTGCGCAAAGTGAAGATCGTGGCCACGCTTGGCCCGGCGAGCAACACCTACGAGATGATCCGCACCCTGCACGAGGCCGGGGCTGACGTGTTTCGTCTCAACATGAGCCACGGCACCCACGAAGACATCACCAAGCTGCACCGCGCCATCCGGCAGGTCGAGAAGGATCTCGACAGCCCGATCGCCATCCTTGCCGACCTGCAGGGCCCGAAGCTCCGCGTCGGCGAGTTCGAGAACGGCGAGGAAGAGCTCGAGTGGGGCGAGACCTTCCGCCTCGATCTCGACAAGGCGCCGGGCACCAAGAAACGCGTCTGCCTGCCGCACCCGGAGATCTTCCAGGCGCTCGGCGTCGGCGCGCATCTTCTGGTCAATGACGGCAAGATCCGCCTGCGGGTGGAAGAATGCGGCGAGGATTTCGCCAACTGCATCGTCGAGGCGGGCGGCACGATCTCCAATCGCAAGGGCGTCAACGTGCCAGATGTGGTGCTGCCGCTGGCGGCGCTGTCCGAGAAGGATCGCAAGGATCTGGAATTTGCCGCGGCGCTCGGGGTCGACTGGCTGGCGCTGAGCTTCGTGCAGCGCCCCGAGGATGTGGAAGAGGCGCGCAAGCTCTGCGACGGTCGCGCCGCGATCCTGTCGAAGATCGAGAAGCCGTCGGCGGTGAAGAGCTTCGACGCCATTCTCGAGGCTTCCGACGGCATCATGGTGGCGCGCGGCGATCTTGGCGTCGAGCTGCCGGTGCAGGCGGTGCCGCCAATCCAGAAGCGCCTGATCCGCAAGTGCCGCGCCGCCGGCAAGCCGGTGATCGTCGCGACCCAGATGCTCGAATCGATGATCGAGAGCCCGATGCCCACCCGCGCCGAGGTCTCCGATGTGGCGACCGCGATCTACGAGGGCTCCGACGCGGTGATGCTGTCGGCGGAATCGGCCGCCGGCCAGTATCCGGTCGAGGCGGTAACGACGATGAACAACGTCGCCGTCGGCGTCGAGCAGGACAGCACCTATACCGAGGTGATCGAGGCAAGCCGTAACATCGAGAAGACCGGCGTGGCCGACGGCATCGTCGCCGCCGCGCGCGAGATCGCCGAGTCGGCCAACATCAAGGTGATCTGCTGCTTCACCTCCTCGGGCACCACGGTGGCCAAGGTGGCGCGCGAGCGTCCGCGGGTGCCGATCATCGCCATGACCTCGCTGCGCGGCACCGCCCGCCGCCTGTCGCTGACATGGGGCGTGAACTGCGTCATGACCGGCGAGCTCGAGCGCTTCAAGCAAGCGGTGGTCAACGCCGCCCGCGCCGCACGGGCGCAGGGCTATGCTGGCTCCGAGGACCAGATCGTGGTGACCGCCGGCGTGCCGTTCAACATGCCCGGCACCACCAACATTCTGCGCGTCGCGCCCTGCGACGAGCGCCTGATCTACTCCACCGACCCGGAGTGATCCGGTCACGCGGCGAATCGCAGGGCCCCCGCGTCTCGAGACGCGGGGGCCTTTCGCTTTTTGGGCGCCCCGATCGTGCAGCGGCTGCGCGACAGCGCCCTTGGGGCGTGCTAGCCTGCGCCGCATGACCCCGGACCAACTGCTTGTTCTCGGACTGTTTCTTGCCTGCTGCGCCGTGCTTGCGCTGTTCTCGGCCTATGCCGACAGCCGCCGGCCCTATGTCGGGAGCGTGCTTGCGCTGGCGTCGCTGGCGGTGCTGCTGCACGGCAATACCCGCCAGCCGGGCGGCTACGATCCGCGCGATGTGCCAGATGCCGTCTATGGTGTCATCGCCGATGTCGTGCGATAGCCAGCGCGGACGGATGCCGCGCCCCGGCAGCACCGTGATTCCCGCTTGCATCGAAGCCCCGTCGCGCCTATGAGGGCGCCTCTTACCGCGCGTCCGGCCATCAGTGGCATGCCGAGTCGCGCGTTCACCGCAGAACGTCAAGGAGACGGAAATGCCCAAGATGAAGACAAAATCGAGCGCCAAGAAGCGCTTCAAGGTGACCGGCACCGGCAAGGTTGTCGCAGGTCAGGCCGGCAAGCGCCACGGCATGATCAAACGCACCACGAAGTTCATCCGCGACGCTCGCGGCACCACCACGCTGTCGGCACCCGACGCGAAAATCGTCAAGGGCTACATGCCCTACGACCGCTGATAGGAGGCTAGACACATGGCACGAGTCAAAGGTGGTACCGTCACCCACGCCCGTCACAAGAAGGTTCTCGATCAGGCGAAAGGCTACTACGGCCGTCGCAAGAACACCTTCAAGGTTGCCGCACAGGCCGTCGACAAGGCGAACCAGTACGCGACCCGCGACCGCAAGAACCGCAAGCGCAACTTCCGCGCCCTGTGGATCCAGCGTATCAACGCAGCCGTCCGCGCGCATGACGAGGCTCTGACCTACTCGAAGTTCATCAACGGTCTGACCAAGGCCGGCATCGAGGTCGACCGCAAGGTCCTCGCAGACCTCGCCGTTCACGAGCCCGAAGCTTTCGGCGCGATCGTGGATCAGGCCAAGGGTGCTCTGGCCGCGTAAGCGACCACTCCTTCGAGATCGAAAAAGACCGCGTCCGGGGCTCCGGGCGCGGTTTTTTCATGTCCCAAGGTCAGCTTGGCGGGATCAGCGGGCGAGCGTTGCCTCGGCCGGCTCCGCCTCGCAGGGGGCCTCCGGCTCGATCCGGCCGCGCCGCGCAAGCCAGCGTGCCAGCAGCGCCACGCCGAGAGCCCAGGCGGCGCCAAGGCTCCATCCCGCCAGCACGTCAGAGGGCCAGTGCACCCCGAGATAGACCCGGCTGGTGCCCACGAGCGCCGCCAGGAGCGCCGCCATGATCACCAGGAAGGCACGGATCCGGCGGCGTTTCTCGGTGCGGACCAGCATCACCGCAAGCGTCAGGTAGGTCACCGCCGCCATCATCGAATGCCCCGAGGGGAACGAGGCGGTGGCCACGTCGACCCCGTGCGGCACCAGGTCGGGGCGCGGGCGCGAAAAGGCGAACTTGGCGAAATGCGACAGCAGCTGGCCGCCCAGCACGGCACAGAGCACGAAGAGCGCCGAGGCGCGCGCACCGCGCAGGATGAGGTAGGCCAGCACCGCCGCGGTCATCAGCGTCAGGATGGTGACGCCGCCAAGCGCGGTCAGGTCGCGCATCGCGACCTCGACCTGCGGCCCCCCGATCGGGTTGGTCGGGTCTCCGGGCGTGCGCAGCGCCAGCAGCACCGCCTCGTCGAAGGCGTGCAGGTCGCCCTCGAGCATCTCGGCGGCCAGCGCCACGAAGCCCCAGAGTGCGCCGGCGACCACGACGATGCCAAGCAGGGTCATCGCTTCCATGCGGCGGGTGAGGGCGGCGATCGGGGCGGGCAGCTGCATTCTGGTCTCCTTGGCGGTGCCGGCCACAAGCTGGGGCGCGCGCGGCAGGAGACAAGCGCTGGCGACCCGTCGAGGACTCGAACCCCGAACCTGCTGATTAGAAGTCAGCTGCTCTATCCAGTTGAGCTAACGGGCCGTGCGCCCGCCCGTTCTAGCCGCAAGAGAAGGGCCACGCAATCGGCCTTGGCGCCCGGGTTTTGCCCCTGTGACTTGCGTCTTTCCACCGGCCCGGCTAGGTGACGGGCAACTCCTGGATACGAGGGTGCCGAGATGGATGATCTGCGCGAAAAGTACATCGAGCTGATTGGGGCTGCTGCCGATGAGGCGGCGCTCGAAGACCTGCGCGTGCAGGCGGTCGGCAAGAAGGGCGAGATCAGCCTGCAGATGCGCAGCCTTGGCAAGATGAGCCCGGAAGAGCGCCAGATCATGGGCCCAAAGCTCAACGCGCTGAAGGACGAGATCAACAGCGCGCTGGCCGCCAAGAAGGCGGCGCTGGCCGATGCCGCGCTGAACGAGCGCCTTCAGTCCGAATGGCTCGACGTGACGCTGCCGGGCCGGACCCGCCGCCAGGGCTCGATACACCCGGTGAGCCAGGTCTGGGAAGAATGCACCGCGATCTTCGCCGACATGGGCTTCTCGGTGGCCGAAGGGCCGCAGATCGAGAAGGACTGGTACAATTTCGACGCGCTCAACATCCCCGGCCACCACCCGGCGCGCGCCGAGATGGACACGTTCTACATGAACCGTGCCGAGGGCGACGAGCGCCCGCCGCATGTGCTGCGCACCCACACCTCGCCGGTGCAGATCCGTTCGATGGAGGCGCAGGGCGCGCCGCTGCGCATCATCTGCCCGGGCCGCGTTTACCGCGCCGACTACGACCAGACCCACACGCCGATGTTCCACCAGGTCGAGGGCCTCGCCATCGACAAGAACATCTCCATGGCGAACCTGAAATGGGTGCTGGAAGAGTTCTTCTCGGCCTATTTCGGCACCACGGTAAAGACCCGCTTCCGCGCCTCGCACTTCCCCTTCACCGAGCCGTCGGCCGAGGTCGACATCCAGTGCCAGTGGAAGGACGGCTCGGTCGTGGTGGGCGAGGGCGACGACTGGCTCGAGGTTCTGGGCTCGGGCATGGTGCACCCCAAGGTGCTGGCCGCCGGCGGCATCGATCCCGACGAATGGCAGGGCTTTGCCTTCGGCATGGGCATCGACCGCATCGCGATGCTGAAATACGGTATCCCCGACCTGCGCGCCTTCTTCGACAGCGACCTGCGCTGGCTGCGCCATTACGGCTTCGCCTCGCTCGACGTGCCGACGATCCGCGGCGGCCTGTCGCGCTGAACCGACTGGCCATCGCGGACACGGGATCTAAGGTCGGGAGGATGCCTCCCGACGATAGGACCGAACCGCGATGAAGCTCTTCAATCACGCCAACCGACAGCGCAACGCCGACACGCGGCGGGTCTACGCGCTGTTCGAGATCGCCCACACGCTTGTCGATTTCGGCGCGGCCGTGTGCTTCACCATCGGTTCGGTGCTGTTCTTCTGGCCGAAATACGAGACCCCGGCGGTCTGGCTCTTCACCGTGGGCTCGGTGCTGTTCATGGCCAAGCCGACGCTGCGGCTGTCGCGGGAGATCAAGCTCTACCGCATGGGCAAGCTCGACACGCTGGCCGAGCGCGCCGAGAACGACTGATCCCGCGGCTGACCGGGATCAAGGCAACGACTCTCTCAGGCTGGTACAATCCACGATTATGAGCGTGGAGGAGACCATGAACAGCATCGTCATGAAAGACCGTCTGCAGACGGACGCGAGCCCGGAACCGACCCCGAATGACTTCCGCATCCGCTGGAGCCTCGAGCCCTTCGCCGCCACCGACATGGTGGATGCGTGGCTCGACCTCGGCAGCGAAATGCAAAGCTTCTATGCCGACCGCATCCGCGCCGACGTGGAAACCCAGCACGAGATCCTGCACAGCCGCAGCCCGGCGGAGCTTGCGCGCATTCAGGCGGCGTTCTTCCGTCGGGCGGTGTCGGATTACCGGGCGCATATGGGGCGCGTGACCGAGATCCTCGATCACTGCTGGTTCCCGCGCGCCGGTCAGCCGAAGACGTAGCGCCCCGGGGCCGCGCAAAGCGAGGGCAGGGGGGCCGCCTCGACGTGGCGGCGCTCGGAGGAGTGCCGCTCCAGCCACTCGGTCCATTCCGGCCACCACGAGCCCTCGCGGACGGCATGCGCCTTGATCCACAGATCGGGATCGGTGGCATGGCCGGGGACCGGGCCCGCGCGGAAGTGCCGCCGGGGGTGCCCGGGCTCGGAGACGATGCCGGCATTGTGCCCGCCACTGGTCAGCACGAAGGTGTTTTCGCCGTCCGCGAAGCGGGTGATCTTCCAGGCCGAACGCCACGGTGCCACGTGGTCGCGCTCGGTGCCGACGGCAAACACCGGTACCTCGATATCCTCGAGCGAGATCGGGCGCCCGTCGACGCTGTATTGCCCCAGCGCCAGGCGGTTCTCGAGGAAGAGCTTGCGCAGGTACTCGGCATGCATCCGTGCGGGCATCCGCGTGGCATCGGCGTTCCACGCCATCAGGTCGTTCATGCTGCCGCGTTCGCCAAGGAGGTACTCGCGGATCGTACGCGACCAGATGAGGTCGTTCGAGCGCAGCATCTGGAAGGCGCCGGCCATCTGGTCGGATTTCAGGTAGCCCTGCTCGGCCATGATGTCCTCGAGGAAGGCGACCTGGCTGTCGTCGATGAAGAGGGTGATCTCTCCGGCCTCGGTGAAATCCACCTGCGCGGCGAGCAGGGTCAGCGAGGCCAGTCGCGCATCGCCATCGCGCGCCATGGCGGCGGCGGCGATCGAGAGCAGCGTGCCGCCGAGGCAATAGCCGGCGGCGTGGATCTTCTGCCCTGGCACGGCGCGCTCGATCACCTCGAGCGCGTCGAAGATGCCGAGCCGCACGTAATCCTCGAGCCCCAGGTCGGCGTCCTCCTCGCCGGGGTTCAGCCACGAGATCATGTAGACCTCGATGCCTTGGTCGAGCAGGAAACGCACCATCGAGTTATGCGCCGACAGGTCGAGGATGTAGTATTTCATGATCCAGGCGGGCACGATCAGCAGCGGCTCGGCCTGCACGCTCTCGGTGGTCGGGCGGTAGCGGATCAGCTCGATCAGACGGTTGCGATAGACCACCTCGCCCGGCGTGGTCGCGAGGGTCTCGCCGACCTTGAACCCGCCGGTCTCGGGCGGGGCGCCCTCGGCGTCACGGGCGAAATCCTCCATCCAGTTGCGCAGCCCGCGCAGCAGGTTGGCGCCGTGCTCTTCTCGGGTCCGGTCGAGCACCACCGGGTTGGTCGCGGCGTAATTCGACGGCGCCAGCATGTCGAGCGTCTGGCGGGTGGCGAAATTGACGATCTGTGCGTGGCGCGGGGCCATGCCCTGCACACCGCGTGTGGCGGCATCCCACCAGTCCTCGGTAAGCAGGAACCACTGCGCGAGGAGATTGTAGGGCGCGCGCTGCCATTCCTTGTCGCGGAAGCGCTTGTCGGCGGCCATCGCATCGCAGCTTTCCGAGGCCGGGCGCAACGGGCAGCTGACCGCCGCCTGAACCGCCTTGGCGGCGTTGGCCACGGCGCGCTCGTGCAGCTCGGCCTGCTTGGCGGGAGATCCCGCCAGATGCGCCGCCCAGTCGAACCACGCGGTGGCCAGCCCCATGGGGGAGAGCCCCCCGGTCAGGCTGCCAAGTGCCGCGTGATAGGAGCGGTCAATGGCATCATGCGCTTGGGTCTCCCGGACGGGGACGGCGACGGCGGGGGTGATGGGGCCAGCATGTTCCATGCCCCCGGGGTCTCACGATCCGGCGCGGGCCGCCTTGATCCGGCGCAAGGTCGACCGTGACGTTGCGTCCTTTTCCAAGACTTTTCGGTGTGTTGGCGGAAACACTCCGGCAGCGGGGCGCGCCGGGGCGCTCAGGCCGCCTGCTCCGCCGGGTGCGGGCGCAGCCGTCCCGCGCCCCAGGCGCTCAGTGCCACCATGACAGCCGCGGTGCCGAGGCAGAGCGGCAGCCCGCCGAGCTGGTAGCTCGCGCCCGACAGCACCGTGCCCAGAAGCCGCCCGGCGGCGTTGGCCATGTAATAAAAGCCCACGTCCATGGTGACGCGGTCATCCTCGGTGAAGGCGAGGATCAGGTAGGAGTGCAGCGACGAGTTCACCGCGAAGATCGCCCCGAAGACCAGCAGGCCCAGCACGAGCGTCACGGTCAGCCACGGCGCGGGCGCGCCGGCCAGCGCCACCAGCAGCGCCAGCAGCGCGGGCACCACGAAAAGCGCGAGCGCCCAGTGCCGGGCGTCGCCGATCAGCGCCGCTTCGCCGCGTTGGCGCGCCCGGAGCAGCCGGGGTGCGGCCGCCTGCACGGCGCCGTAGAGGATGATCCACACCGCCATGAACGTGCCGATGGTGAAGAAGGCCACGCGGTTGCCTGCCTCGGTGCCGTCCGACAGCACGGCGTAGAAATAGATCGGGATGCCGACCACGAACCACACGTCGCGGGCGCCGAACAGGAAGACCCGCGCAAAGCTCAGCCAGTTCACGTTGCGGTTCTTCGAGATCACCTCGCGGAACTTGGCGTCCTTGCGACCGGTGGGCAGACCCTTGGGCATACGCAGCGCCACCGCCACGAGGATCACCGCGAGCACCGCCGCCATGGCGAGCACCGAGGGCACGAACCCTGCCAGCGCCAGCAGCGCCGCGCCGAGCAGGAAGCCCAGCCCCTTCACCGCGTTCTTCGACCCGGTGAGCGCCGCGACCCAGCGGAAGAGCCCGTCCTCGCCCTTGGGCGCCAGCAGCTTCACCGCTGATTTCGACGACATCTTGGCAAGGTCCTTGGCGACGCCCGAGGCCCCCTGCACCAGCATCACGAAGGCCACCGAAACTCCGATCGCCCACGACGGATCGAGCTGCGCCAGCGCCAGCAGTGCCAGAACCTGCAGGCTCAGCCCGGCATAGAGCGTCGAGGTCAGCCCGAACCGCGCCGCGATCCAGCCCGCGGAGAGGTTGGTGATCACGCCGGCGATCTCGTAGAGCACGAAAAGATAGGCCAGCTGCACCGGCGAGAAGCCGAGCGTGTGGAAATGCAGCAGCACCAGCATGCGCAGCGCGCCGTCGGTGAGCATGAAGGCCCAATAGGCGGCGGTGACGGCAATATAGGCCGCGAGCGGCCTCTCGGAGGCGTCGGTGGTCATGATGCGGATCTTTCCGGTGCGATCTGTCACGCGCGTGCTAGCGCAGGCGCGTGACGAGGGCGTGTCAGAGCGAGGCGGCGACCATCTGCGCCACGTCGGCAAGGCGGTGGGCGTAGCCCCACTCGTTGTCATACCAGGCATAGACCTTGAGCTGGGTGCCATTGACCACCATCGTCGATGGCGCGTCGATGATTCCCGAGCGTGCATCGTTGACGTAGTCGCAGCTCACCAGCGGGCGGGTCTCGTAGCCCAGGATGCCCTCGAGCGGGCCTGTGGCGGCGGCCTCGAAGAGGGCGTTGACCTCCTCGACGGTGGTCTCGCGCTCGAGCTCGAACACGCAGTCGGTGAGCGAGGCGTTGAGCAGAGGCACGCGGACGGCGTGGCCGTTCAGCTTGCCGGTGAGCTCGGGATAGATCAGCGTGATCGCGGTGGCGCTGCCGGTGGTGGTCGGGATCAGCGAGTTCAGCGCCGAGCGGGCACGGCGCAGATCCTTGGCGGGGCGGTCGACGATGGTCTGGGTGTTGGTCACGTCGTGGATCGTGGTGATCATGCCGTGCCGGATGCCGAGATTTTCGTGCACGACCTTCACCACCGGCGCGAGGCAGTTGGTGGTGCAGCTTGCCGCCGTCACGATGTGGTGCCGCGCCGGGTCGTAGGCGTCGTTGTTGACGCCGTAGACGATATTGGCGGTCGGGCCGTCCTTCACCGGGGCCGAGACCACCACCTTCTTAACGCCGGCGGCGAAATAGGGGGCGAGCTTGGCCTCGGTCTTGAACACGCCGGTGCAGTCGATGACGACGTCCACGCCCTCGAGCGGCAGGTCCTCGAGCCGCTTTTCGCCATGCACCGGAAGGCGGGTGCCGTTGATGCTGATGCTGTCGGCGTCATGCGAAAAGGCCGCGTCCCAGCGCCCGTGCACGGTGTCGAATTCAAGAAGATGCGCGTGCATCTGCGGGTCGCCCACCGCGTCGTTGATCCACGCGATGTTCGCGCCCGTCTCGAGAAGCGGGCGCAGGGCGAGCTTGCCGATGCGGCCAAGCCCGTTCAGTGCGTAGGTGGTCATCAGGCGTGGTCCTCGGTTTCGGGGTTGCCGATCTCGTCGACGGCCTTTTGCAGCGAGATCCGGTCGAGCGTGTCGAGCGGCAGGGCGGTGAAGGCCGAGAGCCGGTGCTTGAGCATGCCGAAGACCTGCTGGAAGGCGAGGCTCTTCTCGGCCTCGGTGCCGGTGGCCTTGACCGGGTCGGGCAGGCCCCAGTGGGCGCTGATCGGCTGGCCGGCCCAGGCCGGACATTCCTCGTTCGCGGCGCGGTCGCAGACGGTGAAGACGAAGTCGAGCTTCGGTGCGTCGGGGCCCTGGAACTCCGAGATGTTCTTGGACCGGAGGCCCGCGGTGTCGAACCCCTTGTCGTGCAGCGTGGCGAGAGCGATCGGGTTGAGCTCGGAATAGGGCCGGGTGCCCGCCGAGAAGGCGTTGAAGCGGTCGCCCGCAAGGTGGCGCAGCAGCGTCTCCGCGATGATCGAGCGGGCGGAGTTGCCGGTGCAGATGAAGAGCACGTTGTATTTTCCGTCGGACATGGCTGGTCCTCCTTGCAGGCTGGCAAACGCCTCGGGCGGGCAGAGATCTGGCCGCCCCCGGCAACAGTCGTTGAACAGGAAGCCCACGAGTCCGCGCAGCGCGGCGATGTTCGCCCGGTAGAGCAGCGAGCGCCCGGACCGGGTCTGGGTGATCAGGCCGGCCTCGCGCAGGGCCGAGAGGTAGACCGAGGCGGTGCTGGCCTTGAGCCCCAGAACCTCGGTGATCTCGCCTGCCGGCAGCGCGTCGGGGTAACGCCGCATGAGCAGGCGGAACACGTCCATCCGCTGGGGGTGGCTGAGGGTGCTGAGCTGTTCGAATCGTATCACTTCCATATTTCATGAATTATGAAAGTGTTTCGAATTGAGCAAGTGAAGTATTGATGACACGGGCTGGAAGGCTGATCGGCGCGCGGACGCCCGGCGGACACGACGCGCCTGAAAGGTCTTCTCGCTTGAGCCGCACGAAGCGCGCACCCTGACCTCGACGCCACGAGCGACGCCGTTGCCGCAGGGGGCTTCATGACGTGAAGCGCGCCCGACACGCGGGCGCGCTGGCCTCAGCCCTGTTTGCCGCTCATCCGCGCGTGATGCAGCGCCGCGACCGCGCAGGAGGCGAGGCGGCTCATGTCGTCGTCGGAGCGGCTGTTGAGGATGATCGGCACCCGCGCGCCCAGCACCAGCCCCGCCGCCTCGGCATGTGAGATGTAGGTCAGCTGCTTGGCCAGCATGTTGCCGGCGTCGAGATTGGGCACCACGAGGATCTCGGCCTGTCCCGCCACGTCCGAGGTGATGCCCTTGGTGCGCGCCGCAGCGATGTCGACGGCGTTGTCCATCGCCAGCGGGCCATCCACCAGACCGCCGGTGATCTGCCCGCGATCGGCCATCTTCGACAGCAGCGCCGCGTCGATCGAGGAGGGGATGTCGGGATTCACCGTCTCGGTGGCCGAGAGCACCCCGACCTTGGGCTGCTCGATGCCGAGCGAGATCGCGAGGTCGATGGCGTTCTGGGTGATGTCGACCTTGGTCTTGAGATCGGGGGCGATGTTGATCGCGGCGTCGCTGACCAGCAGCGGGTGCGGCTGGCCCGGCACGTCCATCACGAAGATATGGGTGAAACGCCGCCCCATGCGCAGCCCGGTCTGCTTGTCGAGGATCGGCCGCAGCAGCATGTCGGTGTGCAGGTGGCCCTTCATGATCGCCTCGGCGCGGCCCTCGTGCACCAGCTCCACCGCCTTGCGCGCGGCGTTGCGGTGCAGCGGTTCGTGCAGGATCTCGACCCCGTCGAGGGTCACGCCCATGGCCGAGGCGACCTCGGCAATCTTGTCGGTGTCGCCGATCAGGATCGGCTCGATCAGGGTGTGATCGCGGGCCTTGAGCGCGCCGCCGAGCGAGTTGGGCTCCTCGGGGCAGACCACGGCGGTCTTCAGTGCCGCGAGCGGCTCGGCGCGCTTCAGCAGCTTCTCGAAATGGCGGTGGCGCTGCACCACGAGGCCGGGCAGATCGTGGCTGTTGTAGCTGACCTTGCGGCGCGGAGCGAGCACCTCGGCCGCGCCCGACAGGACCAGCGCCCCATCGCCGAGGCGGCGCACTTCGGTGGCCAGCGTCACCGTGGTCTCGCGCTCGTTCTTGTCGGTCACGGTGACGCCGATCACCAGCTCGTCGCCGGCGAAGACACGGGCGTGGAACTGGGCGTTCTGGGCGCGGTAAAGCGCGCCGGCGCCGGGCAGCACATTGCCCAGCACCGCCCCGAGCAGCGCGCCGATGAACGAGCCCGGGGCCATCGCCTCGGGGCGGCCGTCGCCATCACCGTCCTGATCGAAGATGTGCAGCGGATTGTGGTTGCCCGAGACGTTGGCATAGACCAGCAGGTCGTCGGCGGTGATGAGGCGGTTCAGCTCCGCCTTGTCGCCCACCTTGAGTTCGTCGAAGGTGCGGTTCTCGATCAGCATTTGGGTCTCCGGCTGTTCACGGGCCTGCCACCGGGCGGCGCGCGGGGCAGGTCTTCCGGTCACAGCTATAGACCCTTTGTGCAACGCGTCCACGACCCCCTGCCTGCGTCCGCTCGCCGCACTGCGGCAACCGATGCGGATCAATGCGTTGCGACGGGTGCGACGATGAAAATCCGGGCAGGTGCTGTCAGCCGAGATACTCCGCGATCAGGGGCGCCAGCGCGGCGGCGGTCTCGTCATGGGCCAGCGGGCCCACGAGTTCGGCGGCGGCGCTGGCCTCGAAATCGCTGAACACCAGACCCGGCGCCCCGGTATGGCGGGCTTCCTCGCTTTGCGGCATCTCGATCAGTCCGATGGCGCGCGGACGCAGCGCGTCGAGCATGGTGCGGTCGATGAGCAGCGGCCCGCCCTCGAGCGAGGTGTCGGGCGCGTCGGGTGGGCGGTGCTCAGACAGCCACAGCAGCAGCACCCGGCCCCGGAGCAGGGTGAGCAGGTGCTTCATCCGTGCCAGCCAGGCCTGCCGCAACTCGCCCGCGATCTCGTCAAAGCGGTCTTCCGAGATCTCTCGTAGCCGGCCGAGCAGGTGCCGGTTGAAGTGGAATTCGGTGAAATCGACCTCCGGGTAGAGGGTCTGAAGCCGCTCGGAAGCGCGCAGGAAGCGATCGTTGCGTCGCGGATGCACACCGTAATACCGGTTCGACATGTTCTGCGCTCCCATGATCTGCATGACGCAGAGGTCGGCGCGTTCGGCCACGTGCAGCACCCCCGGGTCGTGCAGGTAGAGGTCGAGCCCCGCATTCACCACCCCGAGATTGATGCAGGTCGTGTCCGTCCGGCGCTCGATCAGCGCGGGAAAGGGCGCTTCGATGAAGCGGCCATAGGTTTCGGTGCCGCCGAGGAACGCCACGTAGGGCGCATCGAGCGGCCGCCGCGGCCCGCGGAACAACACCCGCGAACGGCCATAGCGGCACGGAAAATAGTCCAGCGCCCCCGGCGCCGTCATAGCGAAGGTCATGTCTCCCACCTTGGTTCGTTCTCACCCGGGGAAGAGCCTCGGACAGCGGAGTTGAGATTCTGCTAAAGCGAAAAAGCCCGACAAATCCGGCCCACCCGCCTTGCGGCGGGTCGAGGCGCATGCCTATGTTTGGCGCGCAAACGAAAGGGTTATGGGCGATGGATATCAGCAAGATCGGTGTTGTGGGTGCGGGCCAGATGGGCAACGGCATCGCGCACGTGATGGCTCTCGCGGGATACGAGGTCCGGCTTTCGGATGTCAGCCCCGAGGCGCTCGACAAGGCCATGACCCTGATCGCCGCCAACATGGATCGCCAGGTCAGCCGGGGCAAGATCGCCCAGGAAGACCGCGACGGCGCGCTGAGCCGGATCTCGTCGACGCTCGACATCGCCGAGATCGGCCAGACCGATCTGGTGATCGAGGCCGCGACCGAGCAGGAGACGGTGAAGCAGAAGATCTTCGACAGCCTCGCGCCGCACCTGCTGCCGCACACCATCCTGACCTCGAATACGTCGTCGATCTCGATCACCCGGCTGGCCTCGCGCACCGACCGCCCCGAGAAGTTCCTCGGCTTCCACTTCATGAATCCGGTGCCGGTGATGCAGCTGGTCGAGCTGATCCGCGGCATCGCCACCGATCAGGAGACCTACCAGGCCTGCATGAAGGTGGTCGAGAACCTTGGCAAGACCGCCGCCAGCGCCGAGGATTTCCCGGCCTTCATCGTGAACCGGATCCTGGTGCCGATGATCAACGAGGCGGTCTACACGCTCTATGAAGGCGTGGGCAACGTGCGCTCCATTGACATGGCGATGAAGCTTGGCGCCAACCATCCTATGGGGCCGCTGGAACTGGCGGATTTCATCGGGCTCGACACCTGCCTCGCGATCATGAACGTTCTGCACGACGGGCTGGCCGACACCAAGTACCGGCCCTGCCCGCTGCTGACCAAGTATGTCGAGGCAGGCTGGCTCGGTCGCAAGACCAAGCGCGGCTTCTACGATTATCGCGGCGAGGAGCCGGTGCCGACGCGCTGACGCGGACAAAGATTTTTCGTTCGAAAAATCTTTTCCGGTGGCGGGATCAGAAAATTCGTACGAATTTTCTGCGGCGGCTCAGAGCTCTGTCCGCAGGCGAAGCGTCGCGTCGCGCAGCCAGGCGACGAACTCGCGCTGCTTGCCGTTCCACGCCTGCACCGTGTCGGGGGTGATCGGCTTTCCGACCACCGGCTTCTGCGGCCGGCCGCAGGCATGCATCACCTCGTGGATCAGCAGCCCCTGCCGCAGGGTTGGCGAGACCCGGTTGGCGATCTGGTAGGCGCGGCTGTTCTGACCGGGGAAGTAGATCGGGACCACCGTGGCGCCCGAACGCTGGATCATCTTCGCGGTGAACGGGTTCCAGACGGCCTCGATCGCGGGCCCGAGCAGCGATTGCGAGGCCGCCACGACCCCCGAGGGAAACAGCGCGATCACGCCGCCGCCCTTGAGGTGGTCCATGGCCCGGGCGCGCATCTCGAGGCTCTGCTCGCGGGCGCTTTCCTCGTGCGGGAAGGGCACCGGGATCATGAATTCCTCGATCTCCTTCACTCCGGTCAGCAGCGAGCGGGTGAGGATGCGGTAATCGGTGCGCACCCGACCGATCAGGTCGGCGAGAATCATGCCGTCGACCAGCCCGTGCGGGTGGTTCGCGACGACCACGACAGGCCCGTCCTTGGGGATGCGCGCGATCTGCTCGGCAGGGGTGTCGAGGCGGATGCGCATGTGACCCAGCGCGTGGCGCCAGAATTCCTGCCCGTCGGGGATGCCGGCGCGCTCGACCTTGCGCACAAGCCGGATCAAGGGGATCTTGCCGGTGGCCCATTCCAGCGCGCGGATGGTGTTGGCCTTCCACGGGTTGGTGAAAGTATTGGCATAGCTGAGCTTGCGCTTGTCGTAGGGAGCGTGCAGCGGGCGCGTGACGCCGCCCTGACCGGCCGTGGCCTGATAGCTCTCAACCATGTGCCCGCCTTGTTCCGTCTTCCTGCGCCGGTGGGGTTTCCCGGCGGTCAGTTCTCTTCTCCGAACCGGTTCGCGACCAGCGCTTCCAGCGCATCGGCCAGCGCGACCGCGTCCGGCCCCGAGGTTTCAACCTCAATAGAGCTTCCTTTGGAAGCTGCCAACATCAAAAGCCCCATGATGCTGTCGCCGCCGGCGCTCATGCCATCCTTGCTGACTTCGGCGCGGGCATCGAAGCCCTCGACAACCTCGACGAGCTTGGCCGAGGCGCGGGCATGCAGCCCCTTTTCGTTCACGATCTTCAGCTCACGGTGCACGGTGTCGGACATAAACTACGAATTCCCTTGGACAGATCCTGCGCGATCCCGGTCAGAGCGGTTCCGGTTTCACGTTGACGCTGTCGATATATTTTCGTCCTGCTTCAAGTGCACCTTTTACCGCATCCGGCACATCCTTCTGCCGGCTCTTCGCAAGCTTGATCAGCATCGGCAGGTTCATGCCGTAGAGGATGCGGCGGTTCTCGGGCTGGCAGGCCAGCAGCGACAGGTTCGACGGCGAGCCACCGTAGAGGTCGGTGACGACCACAACACCGTCGCCGGTGTCGACATCGTCGGCGGCCGTGCAGATCTCGGCCTGCTTGCCGCCGCGGTCATGATCCGCCTCGATGGTGACGGCAACGATCCCGGGCTGCTTGCCCACCACATGCTCGACGGCTGAGAGATACTCCCGCGCCAGTCCCCCATGGGCCACGATCACGATGCCGATCACCCGTTCTGTCCTCCGATGGTCCTGTGCTGGCCGGTCGCGGCAGCCAGTCCGCGACGCTCGAGCTCGCGGTGTCTAATTGACACCTGCCAGCCGCTCTCTGCAAGGGCAGCCGCCACTCTTTCTGTCACGGCAACGGAGCGGTGTTGCCCGCCGGTACAGCCGATGCCGAAGGTCAGGTGCGCCTTGCCCTCGTCTTTGCAGGCCGGCAGCACGAAGAGTGCCAGCTCGGTGAGCTTGGCGACAAAGGGCGCGAAGCGGGCGTCGGTCTCGATATAGTCGACCACGGGCGCGTCGAGGCCGGTGAGCCCGCGCAGCTCGGGCTGCCAGTGCGGGTTGTCGAGGAAGCGGCAGTCAAAGACCCAGTCCAGGCCCTGCGGCAGGCCGCGCTTGTAGGAAAACGAGTGCAGCGCCACCGCCAGCTTCTGGCCGGTCTGGTCGGCGAACAGCCCTTCCATCTGCGCGCGCAGGTCGTGTGGCGACAGGGTGCTGCTGTCGATCAGGGTGTCGGCGGCGTTGCGGGCCTCTTCCAGCAGAGCGAGCTCGCGCTCGATGCCCTGCGTATAGCTTTCGTCCGGGGCCATCGGGTGGCGGCGGCGGGTCTCGGAATAGCGGCGCGACAGCACCTCGGCGCTGCAGTCGAGATAGAAGAGTTGCGCATCGAGCGCCGGTTCGGCGGCGAGGCGGCGATGCAGCTCTAGCAGCCGCTGCACCGAGAAGTCGCGGTTGCGGATGTCGACGCCAAGCGCCACCGGGCGGGTCAGGGCGCCGCCGTCGAGCAGCAGGCGCGGGATCAGGCTGAGCGGGATGTTGTCGATCGCCTCATAGCCAAGATCCTCCAGCACGTTGATCGCGGTGGAGCGTCCGGCGCCCGAGGGCCCGGTGACCAGCACGACGCGCTGCTGTCCTTTCGACTGATCCTGCATCCTCGCCTATTCCTTCCGACCGCCCTTGAGATATTGCACGAGCGCTGCGGGAAAATAGGGATGCGCGGTTTTGTGAAGCAAGGGGATTCTTTGCCCCTGCAGCATGGTTTCGCGGCGCTGCGGCAAGCGGGCCGTCTCGACCTCGTCGAGATCGAGCACGGCGGCGAGCCGAACGGGGCCGCTGGTCGCTGCGTTCAGCAGTCCGATGCCGCGCGCTTCGATCATCCCGCTGAGCGGGGCAGGGGGCGCGAGCCAGGGCGCGCCGTCGCGAAGGCTGACAATCACCCGGTCGTCGGCCACCAGCAAAGCGCCGCGGGCCATCATCTCGAGCGCCAGCCCCGACTTTCCGCTGCCCGAGGCGCCTCGGATCAGCAGTCCTCGGCCCGCGACGGCCACCGCGGTGGCGTGCAGGATCTCGGAGCTGTCGGTGGGCACGGGGTGCGGACGATCAGACCGGCAGGCCGACCACGAAGCGCGCACCGAGCGGCTCGGAGGTCACGTCGGCTTCGGTCGGGCGGATGTTCTCGGCCCAGATCACGCCACCATGAGCTTCGACGATCTGCTTCGAGATCGCGAGGCCAAGGCCGGAATTGTTGCCGAAATCGTTCTCGGGGCGCTGCGAGTAGAAGCGCTTGAAGATCTTCTGCAGCGCCTCTTCCGGGATGCCGGGGCCGGTATCCTCGACCACCACCAGCACGCGGTTGTCGCGGCGGCGCGCCCAGACGCGGATCGCATCGCCGTCTTCGCAGAAGCTGATGGCGTTGGTGATCAGGTTCACGAACACCTGCGCGAGGCGCGGCTCGAGGCCGCTGATGTTGATCGGCTTGGCGGGCAGGTCGGTGATGAACTCGACCCCCTTCGCGCGGGCATCTTCGCCGAGGAACTGGGTGATGTTGCCGATCATCTCGAGCAGGTTGAACTCCTGCTCCTCTTCCTTGACCAGCTCGCTGTCGAGCCGTGAGGCATTTGAGATGTCGCTCACCAGGCGGTCGAGGCGGCGCACGTCATGCTCGATCACATCGAGCAGCTTGTCGCGATGCTCTTCCTTCTTGACGATGCGCAGCGAGCCGATGGCCGAGCGCAGGCTGGCCAGCGGGTTCTTGATCTCGTGTGCCACGTCGGCGGCGAACTGTTCGTTGCTGTCGATGCGGTCGTAGAGCGCCGACACCATGCCGCGCAGCGCGCCGGATAGGCGGCCGATCTCGTCGGGCCGTGCGGTCAGGTCGGGGATGCGGATGCGGCGCGAGCTGCCCTTGCTGCGGTTGTTGCGATCGCGCCCGATCTCGGCCGCGTCGGCGAGGTCGGAGATCGGGTTGGCGATGGTCGAGGCCAGAACGAGGCTCAGGCCGATGGAGACCAGCGTGGCGATGACGAACATCTGCAGCACACGCTCGCGCTCGGCGCTGACCACGGCGTCGATCTCGGCCTCTGTCGACATCAGCGCCACGGTGCCGATCACCGCGTCGCCCTGCCGGATCGGCGAGAAGCCGGCGAACAGGGTCTCACCCCCGGGGCCCTTGCCGGACTGGACCCGGGTCAGGGTGGGGTCGCCGATCTCGATCATCCGGCGCATCCGGTCCTCGAGCGTCAGCTCGGGTTCGGCCTCGAAATACGAGAAGATCCCGGCGACGCCGCGCCAGATCGAGTCGAGGAAGTCCGAGATCAGCGTCGGGCGATTGGCCTCGCGGGTGTTGATCGACATCAGCGGCGCGCGGGTGCCGCTGGTCTCGCCAACAAGGAAATTGCCTGCATCGAACACCAGCAGCTCGGTGCCGGTGCGCAGGTCAACCTGTTGCAGCAGGCCGTTGATGTCGGCTGCGGCGTCGGTGCCGAGCGTGACGGGCGCCTCGTCGGGCAGCCAAGCCTCGATCACGTCGGCGATCAGCTCGGCCTCGGAGGCCACGGCATTGCCGCGCTGCATCACCAGCGTGTCGCGCGACGAATTGAGCCAGAGGATGCCCGCCACCAGCACGTTCAACGCAATCAGGTTGAACGTGATGATCTTGCGGGTCAGCGGCGACCGGTTGAGCGAAAACAGGCTGCGCCGCTCGCGGCTGTCGCGCAGCTCTTTCTCTACCGTGCTGTCAGGGGCGACGAAGTCATCGCCCAGCACGACATCGGCATCCTGCCGTTCGCCCGGGTGGTCGTCGCGCATCGAGATCCTCTCGGCCAGCGCCATGTCTTACTCTTCGTTGTAACGATACCCGATACCATACAGCGTTTCGATGGCGGAGAAATCCGCATCCACCGTACGCATTTTCTTGCGCAGACGCTTGATATGGCTGTCGATGGTGCGGTCGTCGACATAGACTTGGTCGTCATAGGCGACGTCCATCAGCTGGTCGCGGGATTTCACGAAGCCGGGGCGCTGCGCCAGGGCCTGCAGAAGCAGGAATTCGGTGACGGTGAGCGACACGTCCTGACCTTTCCAGGTCACCGAGTGGCGCAGCGGATCCATGGTGAGCGATCCGCGGGTCATCAGCTTGGTGTCTTCGGTTTCGCCCACGACCTCGCCGGCGACGGCTTCCTGCCGGCGCAGGAGGGCGCGGATGCGTTCCACCAGAAGGCGCTGCGAGAAGGGCTTCTTGACGTAGTCGTCGGCACCCATGCGCAGGCCGAGCACCTCGTCGATCTCGTCGTCCTTGGAGGTCAGGAAGATCACCGGCATCTTGGATTTCTGGCGCACGCGCTGCAGCAGATCCATGCCGTCCATGCGGGGCATCTTGATGTCGAAGACCGCCATGTCGGGCATCTTCTTGTTGAAGGCATCCAGCGCGGCCTGCCCGTCATTGTAAGTTTCGACCTCGAATCCCTCGGCCTCAAGAGTCATCGAAACCGATGTCAGGATGTTCCTGTCATCGTCCACGAGGGCAATTTTCGACATGGGATTGTTTCCTTGTACTGCTCGGATTGCCTGATTTTTTCGCCACTATGCGGGAATTTGGACTTTACAACAATCCCAAACTGCGAATCAGGCCCCACCGCCGCCTTATTCCGGACGAATATCTATAAGGAATGGCTAAAATGTCTCAGCCGAACGATGTTCGCGCAGCAACCTGTCGAAGTGCTAACGCTAAACGAAATTTGGTTGCGCTAACTTTGACATGCGTCCTGTTCCGACCCGGAAACGCCGTGTTAAAGCAGCTTTTGCCGGTGGTGGTCATCACCGGTGAGCGGACGCGCTATTCGACGTCTCCGCTGTGACTGACGACCGCCGCGTGTGGCGCGGCTACAGGAGCTTGGCAGATGACATTTGGACGGGTGAACCCGGATTTCCGGCTTGAAGATCAAGGGATCGAAGGCCTGGGGAATGTCTATTACAATCTTATGGAGCCGGCGCTGATCGAGGCCGCCCTGAAACGCGGCGAGGGTACGCTCGGCAAGGGGGGCGCCTTCTACGTCACCACCGGCAAGTTCACCGGTCGCTCGCCTCAGGACAAGCACGTGGTCAAGACCGACTCGGTTGCCGACAAGATCTGGTGGGAGAACAACCGCGCCATGTCGCCCGAGGGGTTCGATACCCTCTACAACGACATGCTCGAGCACATGAAAGGCCGTGAGTATTTCGTCGAGGACCTGATCGGCGGCGCCGACCCGGCCTACTCGATCAAGGTGCGCATGGTGACCGAGCTGGCCTGGCACGGTCTGTTCATCCGCCACATGCTGCGTCGCCCCGAGCGTGACACGCTCGATTCGTTCATGGCGGATTTCACCGTCATCAACTGCCCGACCTTCAAGGCCGATCCCGAGCGTCACAACTGCCGCTCCGACACCGTCATCGCGCTGAACTTCGACCGCAAGACCATCCTGATCGGCGGCACCGAGTATGCTGGCGAGAACAAGAAGTCGGTGTTCACGCTGCTCAACTACATGCTGCCGCTCAAGGGCATCATGGCGATGCACTGCTCGGCCAACCACGCGCCGAACAACCCGGTCGACACCGCGATCTTCTTCGGCCTGTCGGGCACCGGCAAGACCACGCTCTCGGCCGATCCCGAGCGCGTGCTGATCGGCGATGACGAGCATGGCTGGTCGGATCGCGGCACCTTTAACTTCGAGGGCGGCTGCTACGCCAAGACGATCAACCTCTCTGCCGATGCCGAGCCCGAGATCTACGCCACGACCTCGAAATTCGGCACCGTGATCGAGAACATGATCTACGACGAAGAGACCTTCGAGCTCGATTTCGACGATGACAGCCTGACCGCCAACATGCGCTGCGCCTACCCGCTCGAGTACATCTCGAACGCGTCGTCCACTGCGCTCGGCGGGCATCCGAAGAACATCATCATGCTGACCTGCGACGCTTTTGGCGTGCTGCCGCCGATCGCGCGGCTGACCCCGGCGCAGGCGATGTACCACTTCCTGTCGGGCTTCACCTCGAAGGTCGCCGGCACCGAGCGTGGCATCACCGAGCCGCAGCCGACCTTCTCAACCTGCTTCGGCGCACCGTTCATGCCGCTGCGCCCCGAGATGTACGGCAACCTGCTGCGCGACAAGATCGCCAAGCACGGTGCGACCTGCTGGCTGGTCAACACCGGCTGGACCGGCGGCGCCTACGGCACAGGCCACCGGATGCCGATCAAGGCCACCCGCGCTCTGCTGCACGCCGCTCTGAACGGCTCGCTCGCCAAGGTCGAGTTCCGCAAGGACCCGAATTTCGGCTTCGAGGTGCCGGTCTCGGTCGAGGGCGTGCCCGAGCTGCTGCTCGATCCGCGCCGCACCTGGTCGGACAAGGAGGCGTTCGACGCCCAGGCGCAGAAACTGGTGAAGATGTTCGCGGACAACTTCGAACAGTATGTTCCCTACATCGACGAGGACGTGAAGGCCGCAGCCATCGGCTGAGCCTGATCGGTTCCGGACATCGCCAGCGCCCGTCGCACCTGCGGCGGGCGTTTGCGTTTCTACGGGGCAGGGGGGGCGTCCTGCGGGCAGAATGTCACCGCTCAGGCACGGCGCGGGCGGGGAGGGGTTTGCGCAACTGCGCGAAGCCGGTATTGCGGGGCACGTCCCTCGCCGGAGATCGCCATGCTTCGCCTGCTTTCAGCCCTTTGCGCCGTTCTTGCGCTGGTCCCGATGGCCCACGCCGCCCCGGGCGAGTCCTACGCCCGCGATCCGGTGGTGATCATCGATCACGGCATCATCTGCCAGGTCACGCCGGAGGGCGCGCGCGAGGCGCCGGACACGATGATGGGCGCGATCAACCTCATCGAGCAGACCCGCGACATGGATGTGACGACCCGCTTGGTGCCGGCCAAGGCGGGCATCAGCTTCGGGGTGAAGTTCACCCTGCGCCCGGGCGCCGGCGATCGCGACGTGACGATCCTCGTCACCCATCCGCCGATGGGTCCGGAGGGTGTCACCACCGAGAGCTGGATCTCGCCGCTCTCGGAGGGCCGCGCCAGCCTTAACCTGTTCACCTTCGAGTTCCCCTACGAGATGGTGCCGGGTCCGTGGGTCATGGCTATCGAGGCCGATGGCGAGCGCCTGATGGAGCAGCATTTCGAGGTGGTCTCGGAACTGGCCGCCCCGGCGGAGCTTTCGGTGTGCTACGGGCAGGATTTCGTCTCCTGACTGTCCACAGATCCGGCAGGCCCCGGCAAGGCGCTTGCGGCCTCGGCAGCGCAGGGGGCTGCGCGTTCGGCGGCTGAATTTCTCCCCAGATCGCTCCACATACCCACAGCTCCTATCTTGGGCTTGGGCCCATCTCATCCACAACTTATTGGGTGCGTATCTAATATTTCGCTTTACAGTACATGCACGGCGCAGGCACGATATCTAGTAAGGGGAGGGAAACATCTCCCAGCCCCTAGAGCAGTCAGCTAGCGCTTGGGGCGCGGCCCGTTCCCCGGCGCTACAGCAAAAAAAATGAGGTGGCGCATGGCACTGTCCGAAGAGTTTCTGAGCGACGAGATTCACCCGATCGACATCGTCGAGACGCTGGCCGAACACCACGACTGGGATTTCGACCGGATCGGAGAGGACCAGATCGCGATGGCCGTCGAGGGCCAGTGGCGCACCTATTCGATCACCCTTGCCTGGTCGCCCTATGACGAGACCCTGCGCCTGATCTGCAGCTTCGAAATGGAGCCGCCGGAAGAGACGCTGCCCGAGCTCTTCACCGCGCTCAACACCATCAACGATCAATGCTGGGCGGGCTCGTTCAGCTTCTGGGCCGAGCCCAAGCTGATGGTCTATCGCTACGGCCTCGTGCTGGCCGGTGGTCAGAGCGCCTGCCCCGAGCAGATCGACACGATGATCTCTGCCGCGGTGCTGGCCTCCGAGCGCTATTACCCGGCGTTCCAGCTCGTGGCCTGGGCCAACAAGCCCGCCTCAGACGCGGTGCAGATCGCCATCGCCGAGGCCTACGGCCGGGCCTGAGCCGGAGAAGATTTTTCTTCGAAAAATCTTGTGCCCGGCGGCCGACGTGAAGTCAGAGCTTGTCGGGTGGCCAGTTTGACGCGATCCTTCTCCCGGGAGACAGCTCAGGGAGGAAAGATATGAGATACCTGTTCCCGGCCATGGCGCTTGCCATGGCCGCCGCCGTTCCGGCCTCGGCCCAACAGACCGAAGACCAGTGTAGTGCCTTGCGCGACACGGTGCTCGACGCGGGCTTTGTCACCTCGGCGCGGGTGATGCCCGCCGCCGACACGCTGCCCGCCTATTGCGAGATCCGCGCCACCGCACGCCCGGCGATCTCGATCGAGGTGCGGCTGCCGATGGAGGGCTGGAACGGCAAGTACTACCAGGCCGGCTGCGGCGGTCTCTGCGGCATTCTCGGTCGCGCCGATGCCGGCGGTGGCTGGGTCAACGCCATGAAGCCCGGGCTCGAGCGCGGCTATGCCACAGCCACCTCCGACAGCGGCCATCACGGGCTCTCGGTCACCGATGGCAGCTGGGCGATGAACAACCCCAATGCCGAGCGCGACTGGGGCTGGCGCTCGATCGGCGAGACCCATCGCGTGGCACAGGCGCTGATCGGGGCGTTCTACGAGGGGGCCTCGGAACAGGCGATCTTCCAGGGCTGCTCTACCGGTGGGCGCATGGCGCATGTGGCGGCGCAGCGCTACCCCGAGCTGTTCGACGGCATCATCTCCGGCGCGCCGGCGATGGATTACACCGGGCTGGTGGCGACCAAGATGGCTTGGCTCACGCAGGCCAACACCGCCGAGGATGGCAGCCAGATCCTCGGACCCGGCGAGGCCACTCTGATCGGCGACGCGGTGATGTCGCAATGCGACGGCGTGGACGGCAGCGAGGACGGGCTGATCGCAGACCCCCGCGCCTGCGAGATCGACCTCTCGGCGCTGGCCTGCGAGGCAGAGGATACGCCGTCCTGCCTGAGCGAAGACGAAAGCGCCACGCTCGCCAAGTGGCGGCAGGGGCCGCAGAGCCCGGACGGCACGCAGCTCTACCCGGGCGGCATCCCGGAGGGCTCGGAGCCGTTCTGGTGGCTCTGGCTCACCGGCAACGCGCAGGGCGCGGGCCGTCTGGTGCCGGCGTTCAACACCGATTTCGGCCGCTACATGGCCTTCCCCACCGATCCCGGCCCGGCCTGGACACCGGCGGAGTTCGACTTCGAGACCGATCCCGCACGGCTTGCGACCATGGCCGAGGTCTATAACGGCGACAGTCCTGACCTCTCGGCCTTCCGGGCCGCGGGGGGCAAGATGATCGTCTGGCATGGCTGGGCGGATGCCATCGTCACGCCTTACAAGACGGTGGACTGGTACGAGAAGGCGGCGGCGCTGGCCGGTTCGGAGGCGGCGCTGAAGGAGAACGTGGCGCTCTTCATGGTGCCGGGGCTCGACCATTGCGGCATCCTTCCCGGGCCCGATGGCATCAGCGCGGCGGCGCTTGATCCGATGACGCCGCTGGAGACGTGGCTTGCGGAAGGAACGGTGCCGACATCGATCATGGCGCAGTAATCCGGGGCAGCGCCATCCTCCGCCCTTTCGGGCGTCCTCGCTTCCCACGTGGCATGCGGCGGGCCTTGCCGGAAGCGTCCCGCGTGTGGAGATCGACGGCCTGCCTCCGGCGGGAGTATTTTTGACGAAGAGAAGCCAGGGGCACGGCGCTCCTGGCTTCTTTGGTTCAAAAATACCTCGGGGGTGAATTGGCGCACAGCGCCAAGAGGGGGCTGGCCCCCCCCTTATCTCTTGAAAGCGCAACTCCGGTGCGACAGGGGGCTGCCCCGCCGACGCGGCCCCCAGCTGATCCGGGCGGTGAACGCGCGACAGCGATGGTCCGTCGGCTTGCAACCGGGCGCCTCTCGCGACAGATTGGCGCCAAGAACGGGAGAGCGACAAAGATGGAAAACGGTGAAATCGCGCGGCGCGGGCTGGTCCTGCTGGGCTGCGGCAAGATGGGGTCGGCAATGCTGGAAGGCTGGCTGAAGCGCGGACTGCCTGCCCGGTCGGTCTGGGTGATGGATCCGCACCCGTCGGACTGGCTCCAGGCGCAGGGCGTCAACCTCAACGCCGAGCTGCCCGCCGATCCGGCCATCGTGTTGGTTGCGGTGAAGCCGCAGATGATGGCCGAGGCGCTGCCGGTGCTGCAGCCGCTCGGCAATGGCACCACGCTGTTCCTGTCGGTTGCCGCCGGTGTCACCATCGCCAGTTACGAGGCGATGCTCGGGGGCGACACGCCGATCGTCCGCGCCATGCCCAACACGCCCGCCGCGGTGGGCCAGGGCATCACCGCCATCGTCGGCAACACGCCGGCCTCCGAGACGCAGTTGGCGCAGGCAGAGGAGCTTCTCTCGGCCGTGGGCGAGGTGGTGCGGCTCGAGACCGAGGCGCAGATGGATGCCGTGACCGGGGTCAGCGGCTCGGGTCCGGCCTACGTGTTTCATATGATCGAATGCCTTGCCGCGGCCGGCGAGGCGCAGGGGCTGGCCCCGGAGCTCGCCCTGCAGCTTGCCAAGGCGACCGTGGCGGGGGCGGGCGCGCTGGCGATGCAGGCCGCGCAAGATCCCGCCCAGCTGCGCCGCAACGTGACCTCGCCGAATGGCACCACGCAGGCCGGGCTCGAGGTGCTGATGGACGAGCAGGCAGGCCTGCCGCCGCTGGTGAAGGCCACCGTCGCCGCCGCCGCCGACCGCTCGCGGGAGCTGGCCAATGGCTGAGATCAGCTTTGACCAGTTCCTCGAGGTCGACATCCGCGTCGGCAAGGTCGTCCGCGCCGAGCCCTTTCCCGAGGCGCGCAAGCCCGCGATCAAGCTCTGGATCGATTTCGGCCCCGAGATCGGCGAAAAGAAGAGCTCGGCGCAGATCACCGAGCATTACACGCCCGAGGCGCTGGTCGGGCGGCAGGTGATGGCGGTGGTGAACTTCCCGCCGCGCCAGATCGGGCCCTTCATGTCGCAATGCCTGACGCTGGGCGTCACCGACGCGGCCGGCGCGGTGGTGTTGGCCGGTCCCGACGGGGAGGTGCCCCTCGGGGCACGGCTGCATTGAGCAAGGTTCTGATCGGCCGCAACCTGCCCGAGAGCGTCGTCGATGAGGCCCGTGCGCTCTTTGATGTGACGTATCGGGACAGCCCGTACCCGCTGAGCCGCGAAGAAATGCTCGAGGCGCTCGCGGGCTATGACGGCGTGCTGGTGACGCTGGGCGATGGCTTCTCGGCAGAGGTCTTCGAGCAGGCGGGCGCGCCGCGGGCGAAGATCCTCGCCAATTTCGGTGTCGGCTTCAACCATATCGACGTGGCAGCGGCCGAGTCCGCCGGGATCACCGTGACCAACACGCCGGGCGCCGTCACCGACGCCACCGCCGACATTGCCATGACGCTGATGCTGATGACCTGTCGTCGCACCGCCGAGGGCGAGCGGCTTGTGCGGTCCGGGCAGTGGGAGGGCTGGCACCCGGTGCAGATGCTGGGCCTGCATATGACCGGCAAGCGCGTCGGCATCCTTGGCATGGGGCGCATCGGACAGGCCATCGCGCGGCGCTGCCATTTCGGCTTCGGCATGTCGGTAGCCTATGCCTCGCGCTCCGAGAAGAACCTCGATTTCCCGGCCGAGCGCTACGGCTCGCCCGAGGCGTTGGCGGCGGAGGTCGACGTGCTGGTGGTCTCGGTCCCGGCGAGCCCGGAGACCCATCACATGGTCGATGCAGGCGTGCTGGCGGCGATGAAACCCGCGGCGCATCTGGTCAACATCGCGCGCGGCGACATCGTCGACGAGGCGGCGCTGATCGCGGCGCTGGAGGCGCGGCAGATCGGCGGGGCGGGGCTCGACGTCTACGAGTTCGAGCCCAAGGTGCCCGAGGCGCTCAGGGCGCTCGACAACGTGGTGCTGCTGCCGCATCTCGGCACGTCGACGCTGGAAGTGCGCGAGGACATGGGCCGGATGGCGGTCGAGAACCTTCGGGCCTTCTTTGCCGGGGAAAAGGTGCCGAACCGGGTCGGGGGCTGATCCGAAGACGCCGGGCCGGGAGGGCGGCGTGCAATGGTGCCGCCGCCTGTCGCCCTGACCTCAGCCCTCGGTGTCGAGCCAGATCGTCACCGGGCCGTCATTGACCAGCGCCACCTTCATGTCGGCGCCGAAGCGGCCGGTGGCCACGGGCACGCCTTCGGCCTGAAGCGTGGCGGCGAAATGCTCGTAGAGGCGCTTGCCCGCGTCCGGGGCGGCGGCGGTGGAAAACCCCGGGCGGTTGCCCTTGGTCTCGGCGGCCAGGGTGAACTGGCTGACCACCAGCGCCGCGCCGGAGACGTCGCGCACCGAGAGGTTCATGCGGTCGGCCTCGTCCTTGAAGATGCGCAGCTTGGCGATCTTGGCTGCGAGCTTGTCGGCCTGCGCCTCGGTGTCGCCCTGCATGGCGCAGACCAGCACCAGCAGGCCGGGGCCGATCTCGCCCAGCACCGCGCCCTCAACCGTGACGCGCGCCTCCGAGACGCGCTGGATCAGCGCCCTCACAGTTCGGTCTCCCATGGCGGGTTGGCGCCGGCGCGGCTGACGGTGACCGCCGCCGCCTTGGCGCCGAGCGCGATGGCCGGGCGCAGGTCTTCCAGCGCCGCACCGCGCACCGCGCCGCGCGCGAGCAGCCCGCTGCGCCAGAGCCCCGCGAGCAGGCCCGCGTTGAACGTGTCGCCGGCGCCGACGGTGTCGACCACCTCGGCGCGCTCCGCCGGGACCGAGATCTCGCCCCCGGAGGAATAGGCCACCACGCCCTCGGCGCCGCGGGTCTCGAGCACCAGTGCCACGCCGCCCTCGATCAGCGCCGCAGGCGTGGTGCCGAGCCAGGCCATGTCCTCGTCGGAGATCTTGACGATGTCGGCACGGGCGAGCATCGCCTCGAGACGGGCGCGGTAGCGCGGCTCGTCGGTGATGAAGCCGGGGCGGATGTTGGGATCGATCATCACCAGCCGCTCGCCCGCCTGCGCGCAAAGCGCGGCGTAGCTGTCGGCGGCTGGCTCCGAGACCAGGCTGATGCCGCCGAAGAACAAGGCTTCGGTCTCGGCACCGAGTGCCGGCAGGTCGTCTTCCGACAGCATCCGCCCGGCGGTGTTCTCGTCGTAGAAGGCGTATTGCGCGTGGCCGTCGGTCAGGGTCACGAAGGCCAGCGTGGTGGGCCGGTCCGAGCGCGGCGCGAGCGAGAAATCCACCCGCGAGGCGGTCAGCGCCTCGGCCAGCACGGTGCCGAAAAGGTCCGTGGAGATGCCGCCAAGATAGCCGCTCGGCGCGCCGAGACGGCCGATCGCGATGGCGGTGTTGAACACCGCGCCGCCGGCGACGGGCGCAAACCTCGGCTCGCCGGTGCTGGCGGTCCGGGGCAGCATGTCGATCAGCGATTCGCCGCAGCACAGGATCATCGTCGGTCCTCCTTCTGTTAGCGCCGCAACTTGCCGCGTTGCGGGATCGGAAACAAGGCCCGGATTTGCGCGGGATCAAGGCGGAGCGGGCGAAACAGACATACATTGGGATCTGTCGGAAAGACGGTGTGTCAGGGCTGAGCCGATCAGCATCGGCCAGGGCTCGCGTCTGCACCGGTCGGCGCAAACGGCGCAGCGATCGGTATGGCAGGCGGAACGCTTGAGATCACTGTCCCGAGAAAAGCGCCGGAGGAGAGCCGGGGCAGGACGATCACGGTGACCAAGGGATAGGTCGACCAGGGCGGAGATCCCCGTCCCGCCTTCCCCGAGACCGGTCCCGGACATCGTGACGTAGGGCGGGCAGCGATGCCCGCCCTATTTGGTGGCGCGCTACTGTCCCTGCGCGAGGAGGAAGCCCGCGATGACGGCGACGATCAGCCCCAGCACCACCGCGAGCGCGATCTTCCAGGTCGACCACGGACGTTCCCCCTGCACCCGGCCGGTGGTGCCGTTGACCACGAAACGATAGGTCTCGCCGCGATACTTGTAGGCGGCCAGCCAGACCGGCAGCAGTACGTGCTTGAAGGTGACCGCCGCGACCTGCGTGTCGACGCCCTCGATGCGCTGGCGGTCGCCACCGATATCGAACTTCACGTCGCGCTCGATCTGCCGGTCCATGATGACGCGGGCCTCGCGGAACCCCTCGTCGAGATCGACCTGGTAGCCCTCGGCGCGGAAGCCCGCGAGGAACTCGGGCTGGTAGGGCTCGAGCCGCGTCAGATCCCAGGGCTCGAGCGCGTCGGTGAATTTCTTCGGCAGCGAGCGCGAGGCCAGTACCAGCACGTCGTCGAAGAACCGCGCCACCCGACCCGAGACCGAACGCCAGCGCACCTTGGCGACCTGCACGGTCTGGCGCTTGCCGTCGCGCATCACCGTGCGACGCTCGTAGTAGACCGTGCCGCGCTGGCCGCGATAGGCCGATTGCGTCTGCGCGTCGAAGGTCCAGTAGGGCACGTAGATGCCCTGCATCTTGCGGCCCTTGCGGGCATACTCCTTGAGCCCGTTCGGCGCGAACCAGAGCCGCCCGAGCCAGCCCGTCATGGCATCATGCGCCGCGCGCTCGTCGAGGATGAAGGGCAGCACGCCGCGCGGCTTGATCTGGCGATGGGTGCCGGTGTCGGTGACCACCGGGGTGGCGCAGAACGGGCATTCGGTGGCGTGGGTGTCCGGATCGAACTCGACCTCGGCGCCGCAATTGGGGCACTGGGTGACCCGCAGGTCCTCCATCTCCTGCAGCGGCAGCAGGTCGTCGATGGCGGCACGGAAATCGAGCTCGCGGATCGAGTTGGACCACGGTCCGTGCTCGGCGATCTCCTGCACGTCGCCGCAATGGTCGCAGACCAGCTGGCCCTTGGCGGGATCGTAGCGGTAATCGGCGCCGCATTGCTGGCAGGGAAAACGGTGTTCCTCGGTCATCACGGCCCCATTGTTTCCGGCAGGCCGACCCTAGGTCGGATGCTTGGGCGATGGAACCCGGTTTTCCTTTCCGGAACGGCTGTCTAGGGTGGCGCCGGACGGGCCCGGCTGACGGGCCGCGAAACGATACGGGATATTGCAGGGTCGCCATGAGACACCGCATGAACGCCGCGCTGGCAGGGCTGTTGCTCTGCGCCTCTGCCGTCGCCGCCGACGCCGAGGAGGCGCGCTACCGCTTCGAGTGGCAGGGCGGGGGCGGCTACGTGATGCGCGGGGCGATGTCCTTCGATGCCGCGCTGCTGGGCAGCAGCATCGTCACGGCGAGCGACCTGACCTGCTTTTTCATCGAGGGCAGCCGTGACGGAGGCCCGGTCGGGCGCTGGGCGCTGTCGATGCTCAACGAGGAAACCAGCTGGGTGCTGACCTTCCTGCCGCAGAGCTCGGAATTCGCCGTGTTCGGCGAGGGCGCGATGATGCCGCAGGCGTGGAACATGGACGGGTTCGGCACCGATTGCGGCGCGGGCGGCTTCGGCTTCAACATCGGCAACGCGGCGCAGGATCTCTGCATCGACGGCAGGTTGATCCTCGAGTCGCAGGTGCCGCCCGAGCGCCCGTTCCCGGCGTTGCGCGATGACGCGCTGAGCTTCCCACCCGATGCCTGCATGGGCCCGCTGATGATGAGCGCGCTGCCCGCGGACAAGAGTTTCTCTCCCCAACTGAAGGACCAGACAGATGTGCAATGAAGCCGCTGCCACCCAGATGATTTCTGACGCGAAGACCCGTGTGACGAGGTTCGATTTTGCGCCCGGCGCCGAGACCGGCTGGCACGTCCACGAATACGATTACGTCATCGTGGCGCTGACCGACCTGACCATGCGGCTGCAACTGCCCGGCGGCGAGGTGCGCGAGGTGGTGACCAAGGCGGGCGAGGCCTATCGCCGCGACGCCGGCACCGAGCACAACGTCATCAACTACGGCGACGCCCCGATGAGCTTCATCGAGGTGGAGTTCGTGGCCTGAAGCGTCTCAGATCTCGGCGAGGTCGTAGTGGCGGATCGAGCGCGACTCGACCAGCGCGTCCTCGGCGGGATCGATATGCGGTGTGGTGTAGTCCTCGCCGACAAAGGCCTTGAGCGCATCGAGATCGCGCCAGACCATCACGAAAGCAAACTCGCGCGGGCTATCGGCCCGCGCGGCACCGGGAAGCACCGACACGATGCCGTCGGTGGTGTTCATCAATGGGATCGCGACCTCGTGGAAGAAGCGGGAGAACTCCGCTTCCTTGCCGGGCCGGGTGGTGACCTGAAAGAGCCGCAGGATCATCGGGGAACCTCCTGAAATGCAGTTCCCGCCCATGTGATGCCCGCTGATCCCGGGCCCCTGCCTCGCGGCAGGGTAGCACGATTGCCCCGTCCTGTCGCTCAGGCGCCCGGAGGCGGAGGCGGCATCACCGTGAAGAGCTGCGCCAGCTCGGCCACGTCCTCGGCCCGTTTCCAGCCGTCCTGACCTTGCGTCCAGACATAGGTCTCGCGCGTGAGGCCGCCCTCGGTCACCATGCGCCCGAGTCGGGCCTTGGAGAACGGGCCGCTGGTCCGGCCGTTCTCGGCAAGGTGCCAGACATGCTCGACCGGCGGCGGGGGAGGCGGGGGTGGGGCCGCGGAGGCGGGCTGCTGCGCGGCAGCAGCGGGGCGCGCGCCCCACGGGCCGGCCTGCGCCCCGGTCATCTGCGCGCCCATCGACATGCCGAGCCCCGCACCGAAACCGGTGCCCATGGCCTGCCCGGCGGCGGAGCCTTCCTTGCCCAGTGCCTCGGCGGCCTGGAACTTGGTATAGGCGTCGAGGTTGCCGATCACCCCCATCGAGGTGCGCTTGTCGAGCGCCGCCTCGACGGCGGCGGGCAGCGAGATGTTCTCGATATAGAGCTCGGGCAGCGACAGGCCGTATTCGGCGATGGTGGACGAGATGCCGTCGGCCAGCATCTTGCCAAGCTCCTGCGTGTTGGCGGCCATGTCGAGCACCGGGATGCCCGACCCCGCGATCAGGCGCGAAAATTCCTGCACGATGATGTTGCGGATCTGGAAGCTGATCTCGTCCGAGGTGAACTCGCCATCGGTGCCGACGATCTCGCTGAGGAAGCGGGCCGGATCGGTGACGCGCACCGAGTAGGTGCCGAAAGCGCGCAGGCGCACCGGACCGAATTCCGGGTCGCGGCAGATGATCGGGTTCTTGGTGCCCCATTTCAGCCCGTTGAACCGCGTCGTGTTGACGAAGTAGATCTCGGACTTGAAGGGCGAGCGGAAGCCGTGATCCCAGTGCTGCAGGCTGGTCATGATCGGCATGTTGTTGGTCTCGAGCATGTAGAGACCGGGGGTGAACACATCCGCCAGCTGGCCCTCGTGGACGAAGACCGCCGATTGCCCCTCGCGCACGGTGAGCTTGGCACCGTACTTGATCTCGTGCCCCTCGCGTTCGAAGCGCCAGACCATCGTGTCGCGGGTGTTGTCCACCCAGTGGATGACGTCGATGAACTGGCCGGAAAGGAAGTCGAGAATGCCCATGGCGGTGCCCCGCTGAAACTGCGTTTGCCCTCAACTTAACCACGGCTTGGCCGGACACAAGCGGCGGCGGGGGGAAACCGCCGGGCGGGGCGGGGCGGGCGCGCCTCAATGGACCGCAGGGGCGCGCTATCGGAAGGGGTGGTGTCGGTGCACCCGGTCGGCATCCGGCGCCAGTGGGGCAGGGATCACGCGGCAGAGCTGGCATGATCCCGGGCGCCGGTGATCATCAGGTCGCAGACATAGCCAAGCAGCAGCGCCCAGGCCTTGCGGTCGACCTCGGACCAGTCGGCGACGTGATGTTCCAGCGTGTCGAGCAGCACCTCCGAGACCAGCGCATATTGTTCCTCGGTCACGCCGTATTCGTGATGGCGCACGCCGAGCGCCTCGATCTCGGCCACCAGCATCTGCAGGTGGTCGAGCGACTGCACCAGAACCAGCACCATATCGAAGAGCTTGTCCGACTGCGCCGACATGTCGGCGGGGAACATCGCGCGCAACTCGGGCGCGCGGTCGAAGAGCCGGTCATAGAAATCCCGCGTCAGCGCGCTGCTGGCGAGGCGCAGCCGCAGCGCGCTAGAGAGAACCTGCTGTTTCGTGGCGTTGTCGAACATCGTCCCGTCCCGATCATGCCGGTACGGTGCTACGCCCGAGAGGTGAACGCCCGGTTAAGTGCGGCTCAGGACGGGCCGCCCATCAGCTCGGCGGCGCGCGCCGCGACGATGGGGCGGACTTCGTCCACATCCATGCCTGGCGTCACCTTCGGGTCGTAGAGCAGCTTGAGCAGCATCTCGTCATGGGTCGTCAGCAGGGCGAACTCGTCGTCGTCGTTGAAGATCGACGGCCGCGCCTGGGGCGAATCGTTGCCGAGTCCCAGCCCCTGCGTCATTTCCTCGTGGATGCAGGAGCGGCGCAGCAGGTCGGGATGTTCGGAGCGGATCACCGCGATGGCCTCGCCGTAGTCGTAGCCTCCGGGAGTCTCGGAAAAGGCGATCACGAGGCAGTGGATCGAGCGCGGCAGGTTGTCGAAGATCTTCAGCGAGGCGGGGTTCACATCGGGCACCAGCGCACGGATGCGCGGCGCGATCTCGGCCTTGTCGTCCTCGGACATGAAGAGCACGTGGAAGTTGGTGTCGTTGCTATCCATCGCGATCGGGTGACCGCTGACGCGGGCCAGTCGGCGGACGTATTGCGCCACCATGTTGCTGTCCTGCACCCGCTGCGCGGCGGGCACGAGGGCGCCGAACTCGACCGCGACCCGCACCGGCTTTTTCCATTTCTTGATCCGTCCGAGCTCACCGCGCGAGGGGCGCAGCCCGGCGCCACGCTCGTACTCTTCGGCCAGCGCGATGCGCTCGAAATTGCGCAGCAGCATGGTGTCGGTGAAGGGCGTGTCGGGACCACCGCCATCGGTGCGCAAGAGCCCCTGCGCGAGAAGGTCGGCCTGCACGCGGGCATAGTAGGTCTCGAGGTCGCGGCTGGCGAGCGAGCGCCGTCGCGGCGCCTCTTCGGGCACCTCCGGTTTCAGCCCCTCCGGTCGTGCGCTGGGCGGCACGTCGGTCTGGCGCGGCGCCAACTTCGAGCTGTCGCAGGCCGCAAGGCCCGCGAGCAGCCCGAGGGCCAGTCCGATATGGCGCCAGCGGCCGTGCATGGCTCAGGCGCTTTTCGGCACGGCGGTGCCGGCATTGTCGCCGATGCCGTCGCGGCGGGCCTTGGCGGAGGCGAGGGTGTCGCGCAGCTCGTGCTCCATGGTCTTGAGATCCTCCTCGGCGGCAGCACGCTTGGCTTTGCCCTCGTCGGCGATCTGCAGGCTTTCCTGGATGGTTGCGATCAGGTCGGCATTGGCCTGCTTTACCGCCTCGATGTCGAACACGCCGCGCTCCATCTCGGTGCGGATCGCCTTGTTGCTGTCGCGCAGATTGGCGGCGTTGGCGGTCAGCAACTCGTTTGTCAGGTCGTTGGCCTCGCGCACCGCGGCGGCGGCCTCGGCCGAGCGCTGGATGGTCACCGCCTGCGCCAGCTGGGTTTCCCAGAGCGGCACGGTATTGACCAGCGTCGAGTTGATCTTGGTGACGAGGCTCTTGTCGTTTTCCTGCACCAGACGGATCGAGGGCAGGGATTGCATGGTCACCTGCCGGGTGAGCTTGAGGTCGTGCACCCGGCGCTCGAGATCGTCGCGAGCAGCGCGCAGGTCGCGCAGCTCCTGCGCCTTCATCACCTGATCGTTCTCGGCCGCGGCCTGCACCTCGGCCTCCTTGGCCGGGATGTCATTGCCATCGAGCGCCTTGAGCTTCTCTTCGCCGGCGGCGATGTAGAGCGCCAGCTCGTCGTAGAAGTTGAGCGTCTTGTCGTAGAGCAGGTCGAGCGACTTGATGTCCTTGAGCAGCGTGTGCTCGTGCTTGAGCAGGCTGTCGGTGATGTTGTCGATCTGGCCCTGCACCTCTTCGTAGCGGGCAGTGAACTTGGCGAAAGGGGCCGCCTTGCCCAGCAGTTTCTCCCACCAGCTGCGATCCCGGCGCACGTCGAGCTCGGAAACGGAAAAGCCGCGGATGGTGGTGACGATGTCACGCAGGCTGTCGCCGGCGGGGCCGACATCCTTGTTGCGCACCCCGTCGAGCATCGACTGGCTGATCTCCTGCAGCTCGACCTGCGCGCCCGACCCGAACGAGACGATCGAGTTGGTGTCGCTCATGTCGATCTCGTCCATGCGCGAGCGGATCTCTTCGCCAACCTCGGGAGACGCCTCTTCGAGCGACACCACCGCCCGCGCCTCGCCGGGCTCGGGCAGCACCACGGCATTGACCTCTTCGACCATGGCGACGGTCTGCTCCGCCTCTGCTTTCACCTTCTCGGACATCGGATATCCCCCAGTTCTGTTCTGACCCGGCGCAGGCTCAACTCAGCCGCACGCCATCGCGTTTCAATCGATCCCGCAAAACGTCGATCTCGACCGTGAGATCGGCATTGTTGTTGAGCAGGAGTTTCTCGTTCTTCTGGCCGAAGCTGTCCTCGAGATCGGTCAGCAGCATCATGAAATCGTCTCTCGCGCCGCGATCCTGCGTGCGGCTGTAGATGTCTGCGAACTTCACCGCCGCGTCGCGGGCCCCCATCAGGTAGACGCCCAGATAGCGCCGCGCCGCCGTCAGGTCGCGCGGGTCTTCCTCGACGGTGCGGATCAGCTGGGCGGCCTTCTGGCGGAAGCGCTCGACCCGCGCCTCGACTTCGCGGTCGCCGGCGCGGCGCACCGCGTCCTGCATCTCGGAAAGATAGGTCTCGGCCTCGTCGACGACCTTGGCGACGCGGTCCTGCTGGAAGCTGTCGATGCCCTCCATGCCCTTGCTCTGCAGCGGGTCGATTCCGAAGGCGCCAAGGTGCAGCGCCACGGCCGAGAGACCGTAGAGCGCCGGTGCCACCAGCCCGGGCTCGGACTTGAAGGCGGCGATCGCGACACCGATCCCGGCGAGCCCGGCGGCGAAGATCTTGCGCGGGATGGCCGGGCGCCGTGCCACGCGGCGCTCGTCATAGGCGGCCTGTGCGCGCAGCCCGTCGCGCAGCAGCCAGGCCCCGGCCAGAAGGGCGCCGGCGCCGATCAGGCCGGTCACGAGACCGGCGGCGCCGTCTCCCAGCGAGGTCGCGGCAAGCACGATGGGCGGGACGAAAAGCACGTTCGAGCGTGCCCCCACCGGATCGACCCGTGCGCCCCTGTAATGACTGGGACGAATCGGATCCTCGGTCTGTTCGGGGGCGACGTCGGGGCTGTATTTGCCCCCGTAGCGCTGCGCCATCTCAGAGCCCTCCGAGCCATCCCGACGTGACCCCGAACAGGAGCACGATCAGGAGTACGTAGGCCACTTTCTGCAGGGCCGTGCCGGACATGCCGCCTCCAGTATTTCCTCGGTTCAGGGAAAACTTAGGGGCAAAGGGGGCAAGTTGCTAGGGGGGGCTCGGCGAGGCTCCGCTTATGCGGCGCGCTCCAGCGGTTTGCGGTTCCACAGCAGGTCCGCTTCCAGTTCGAACGCGTCGCGACCGGCCTTCTTGCCCGATTTGCGCGCGAATTCCTCGAAGGTCTGGCCAAGCGCGGTGATGCGTGTGCGATACCGTCTCCGGGCCCGCTCGCGCTCATCGGTGTTCCATGCGGCGAGCAGGTCGTCGTTCTCGCGCCTCAGCAGCTTGACGAATTTCACCACCGGCTTGTGCATGCGCTCCATGCCGTCGGGGTCCTCGCCAAGGGCGCGGATCAGCCCCATCACGGCCCCTTTCAGCGCCTCGGTGTGGCGCGTGAGCTGCGCATCGCCGAGCGCGGCGATCTCGCAGACCATGCCGTCGAGCGTGGCGTCGATGCGGTCGAGCGCCGCCTGCGTGTCGGGGCGGGGGCGGCGCGCGGTGGCCAGCGGCTCGGGTTCGCTGTCGCTCGCGCCCTTGTCCCGCAGCGGGTCGAGGCCGAAGGCGGCGAGGCTCAGCGCGGTGGCGAGCGCTCCGAACGCGAGGGGCAGGATCAGCGAGAAGAAGTGATGGCCCGCCAGGATCGTCACCATCACGCCGATCAGCAGCGCGCCGATGATCTTGCGCGGCAGGCGCGGAGCGCGCGCTGCGTCGGCTTCGTCATAGGCGTTCTTCAGCTTCTGCCCGCGATGAATCAGCCGCAGGGCGGCGATGAAGAGCGCCAGCTCGAGCACGGCAGTGAAGGCGGATGTGGCGCTGCCCTGAAACAGCAGCAGCACGATGGGGAACGCGGCGAGGAACAGCACGCTGAGGCCCGAGTCGAGCGGCCCGAGCCCGTCGTCCGTCTGTCCTGTCCGATGTCGTTCCGTCATGTCGATCATTCCCTGCGCTGATCCCGTCAGAGAAGAAAGCTCAGGGCGAAAATCAGCACCCAGAGCGCCGCGAAGGCGAGCTTCGCGCCGGGGTTGCCGCTGCGCCGCAGCCGCCCCGCGGCTTCGGTCACGGCCACATAGGTGTCGTGTGCGACCATGCGCAGGTTTCCCAGCACCAGAAGGGTGCTCACACAGAGAATCGCAAAGGCGAGGATCGTCGTCATCATGGCTTCATGATGGCGATTGAAATCGGCAAAAAAACGGCGTGAAACGGGAATTTAAAAGCGAATTTATGACAAAGTTAACAATTGGTTAACTGCGGGTTCGCCGAGATTTGTCCGGAATTGGGCGGGGTTTGCGGCGACGGCTTGGCTCTGGGCGAGTGGTTTTTGCACCTTCTAGCCCAAGTTGATCCCGGACGATTCGACCGCGCAGTTCGACCACTTCGCCGACCTTCATCTGGCCGAGCTGGAACGGCCCGTAGGAGATCCGGATCAGCCGGTTCACGGTCAGACCGATATCGCTCATGGCGCGGCGGATCTCGCGGTTCTTGCCCTCGCGCAGGCCCACGGTGAGCCAGGCGTTGGAGCCCTGCTGGCGATCGAGCTCGACCTGCATCGGCTGGAATGTCTGGCCGTCGACGGTGATGCCGTCGCGCAGCGGTTTCAGCATCTCCTCGGTGGGCTTGCCGTTGACCCGCACCCGGTAGCGCCGCAGCCAGCCGGTCGAGGGCAGCTCGAGCTTGCGCTTGATGCCGCCGTCATTGGTCAGCAGCAAGAGCCCCTCGGAGTTGAGATCGAGCCGGCCCACGGTCATCACCCGCGGCAGGTCCTCGGGCAGCTTGTCGAAGATCGTCTCGCGGCCCTGCTCGTCCTTGGTGGTGGTCACCAGCCCGGCGGGCTTGTGATACATCCACATGCGCGGGGCTTCGGGCGCCTCGAGCGGTTTGCCGTCGACGGTGATGCGGTCCTTGTCGGTGACGTTGAGCGCCGGGCTGGCGATGGTCTCGCCATTCACCGTGACGCGGCCTTCCTCGATCATCCGCTCGGCCTCGCGCCGGCTGGCGATGCCGGCGCGCGACAGCACCTTGGCGATGCGGTCGCCGGGCGGCGTGTCGGTCGGGGTCTTGGAGGGCGCGGAGGAGCGGGCAGGGGGCTTTTTCATGCGCCGAGCCATACTGCAAAGCCGCGCCCGGGGGAAGCGTCTCGCCAAAGCGGTGCGGCTCGGCTATCACCCGGCGCCATGAGCTTTCGCAGTCACATGGATCAGGCCCTCTCGGAGGCCCGCGCCGCCGCCGCCCGCGGCGAGGTGCCGGTGGGCGCCGTCGTGGTGGCGCCCTCGGGCGCGGTGGTGGCCTGCGCCGGCAACCGCACCCGCGAGCTCGACGATCCCACGGCGCATGCCGAGATCCTCGCCCTGCGCGCCGCCTGCCGCGCCGCCGGGTCCGAGCGGCTGCCGGGGCATGATCTCTACGTCACGCTGGAGCCCTGCCCGATGTGCGCCGCGGCAATCTCCTTCGCCCGCATCGCGCGGCTTTATTATGGGGCCGCCGATCCCAAGTCGGGCGGCGTCGATCACGGGGCCCGGGTCTACGCCCATGCCCAATGCCACCACGTGCCCGAGGTCTATGATGGCATCTCCGCCGCGCCCTCGGAGGCGCTGCTGAAGCGCTTTTTCGCGGAGCGCCGCCGATGCTGATCCTGCTCAACAAGCCTTACGGCGTGCTGTCGCAATTCACCGACAAGGGCACCGCGGACAGCCCCCGCGCGACGCTGTCGGATTATGTCGATGTGCCGAGGGTCTACCCGGCGGGCCGGCTCGACCGCGACAGCGAGGGGCTGTTGCTGCTGACCGATGACGGTCGCCTGCAGGCCCGCATCGCGCATCCGAAGTTCAAGAAGCCCAAGACCTACCTCGTGCAGGTCGAGGGCGATCCCTCCGACGAGCAGATCGCCCGGCTTCGCCGCGGCGTGACGCTGAAGGACGGCCCGACCCGGCCGGCGCAGGTCCGCCGGCTGCCGCCGCCGGATCTCTGGCCCCGCGTGCCGCCGGTCCGCTTCCGCAAATCGGTGCCCGACGCCTGGCTCGAGATGACGATCACCGAGGGCCGCAACCGGCAGGTGCGCCGGATGACCGCCCATGTCGGGCTGCCCTGCCTGCGGCTGGTGCGCTGGTCGATCGGCGACTGGTCGGTCGAAGGCCTTGCGCCGGGGGAATGGCGCAACATCTGATGTGCCGCTGCGCACCGGTCCCGGCACCTGCGCGCGGCGACAAGGCCGGATGCCTCCGGCGGGAGTATTTTTGACGAAGAGAAGCCAGGGGCGCGGCGCTCCTGGCTTCTCTGGTTCTAAAATACCTCGGGGGTGAATTGGCGCACAGCGCCAAGAGGGGGCTGGCCCCCCCCCGCGTCTGACACGAGCGCAGGGCCGGGCCGAACAGCGCCTGCGCAACCACGCGCCTCGCGCGCGGCGATCGATCCAACCTTCCCACCGCGGCGCAAACGCGTTATCCGGCCCCACAGTCAATCCCGGAGCCCTTCCCATGCCCAAGACCTGGACCGCCTTCACCAAGCTTCCCGCCAAGGACCCTGCCGAGGCGCTCGGCGAGGCGATGGAAGAGCTCGAGCCGGCGCCCTCCGGCATCGGCGTGTTCGAGATCGAGGACGGCAGCGGTACCTGGGAGGTGGGCGGCTACTTCACCGAAGCGCCCGACGACATCGAGCTGGCGCTGCTGGCGGCGGCTTTCGGGGCGCAGGACTTCGTCGTCTCCGAGGTTCCGGACCAGGACTGGGTCGACAAGGTGCGCCGCGAGCTGACCCCGGTCGAGGCCGGGCGTTTCTTCGTCTATGGCAGCCACGACGCCGACAAGATCCCCGCAGGCGCCGAGCCGCTGCTGATCGAGGCCGCGATGGCCTTCGGCACCGGCCACCATGGCACCACCCTCGGCTGCCTGCGCGCGCTCGACCGGCTCGCCACCGGCGGCTTCACCGGCAGGAACGTGGCCGATATCGGGTGCGGCACCGCGGTGCTCGCGATGGGCGCGGCGCGGATCTGGCCCGACCCGGTGATGGCATCGGATATCGACGAGGTCGCGGTCGAGGTGGCCGAGGCCAACGTGCGCGCCAACGGGCTCGAGGGCAAGGTGTCCTGCGTCGAGGCCGCCGGCTTCGACAATCCCGAGCTTGCCGCTCGCGCGCCCTTTGATCTGGTCTTCGCCAACATCCTCAAGCAGCCGTTGATCGATCTCGCGCCGCACATGGCCGCGCATCTGCAGCCCGGCGGCTACGCGATTCTCTCGGGCATCCTGACCCGGCAGGCGGACGAGGTTGTCGAGGTTTATGCACAGAACGGCATCAATCAGATTCATCGCGAAGAGATTGGTGACTGGGTGACGCTGACGCTGCAGAACGGCGGCGCATAACGCGCCGATTTGCGGAAATGCTGGGGCAAAAGTCACATTTTTGCCCCATTGGAAGCGCATATGCGGCCCATCCGGTGGGGGCCGGAGTGTAAGAGGTTGCCATGGATAAGGCTCTATACGACTTCGACAAGCGCCAGCGTGCGGTTGTCCAGAAGCACCACAAGCTCGCCAGCGGATACACCACCAAGCTGAACCGCAACGGCATTATCGAGCACAAGCCGATCCGCCGGGTTCCGTTCTTCTCGCTGAAGGGGCTGCTGACCGCGGTGCTTGGCTTTCTCGTCTTCAAGGGCCTTCTCTGCGCCAGCCTCGGCATCGAGGAATACGTCGCGCGGCTCGCGCATCTGTCCCAAGGCAGCGCGCTCGAGCGCGCCGGCGCCTGGTTGATGGGCGCCGACCCGGCCAGCCTGTGGGTGGCCTCCCTGCTGCAACCGCTTTTCGGCTGAGGGCGCAGGGGCACGCGCCCTGACGCCTGTCCCACCGCCAGATATCATGTCCAGACATGAAGAAAGCCGCGCCTTCCTCGGAAGGGCGCGGCTTTCTCGTCTTGGCCGTGAGTGGCGGGGGTGGCCCCTCGGAGAGGGGCCGTAGTATTAGAAGTCGCCGCGTGCGACGGCGTAGATGTCTGCGCGGGTCAGACCGATATCGTCGAGTTCGCGATCGGTCAGGGCCTCGAGGCTCTTGCGGGTCAGACGCGCGTCGTTCCAATCGACGATCGCGTCGGTGAGGGTCGCGAAGAAGCGGCTCACCGAGGCTGCGATCTCGTAGGAGGCGGAAGCGCCACGCTCCGGCGTCGCGCCGTAGCCATTTAGGAAGACAGTGCCGATGCGGCCGGCCATACCGGCGGCACCAGCGTTCTGGCGGAAGGAGTCATATGCCGACATGGGTCAGTGTCCTTGACTTGATGTTTTCAGAGTGCCTGATTTCTATGCGAGGCATCTAGTGAAGCGCTCGTCAGACGACAACTCGCAGAAAATGCATGGTCCTTATGCGTTTTGCGAATGGCTCATGAAATAAGTTAACCGCAGGTAATTTCGCCCATTTTTCCATCACTCCGAAGTCGCGCGCAAACCTCTGGATGTCGCAAACGGGCTGCACCGCCCTCGCAAGAGGCGCCACGCAACCAAGGAGGTTCGCGCTTCTTGCTTGGCGAATGTTCGCGTTTCGTGCTACTCGATGGCAAACAGGCAACATAAAGGCGGGCAGGAATGAGGGTTCTCGGCATTGATCCGGGTCTGAGACGGCTGGGATGGGGAATCATCGACGCCGAAGGCAGCCGCCTGAGGCATGTCGCCAACGGCGTTTGCGAGTCGGAGGGCGGCGACGATCTCGCCACGCGCCTGCTTGCGCTTCACCGGCAGCTCACCGAGGTACTGACCCGCTTCGCGCCGCAGATCGCTGCCGTCGAGCAGACCTTCGTCAACAAGGACGCGGTCGGCACGCTGAAGCTTGGGCAGGCGCGCGGCGTGGCGCTCTTGGTGCCGGCGCAGTTCGGCCTGCCGGTGGGTGAATATGCACCCAACAAGGTGAAGAAGACCGTGGTGGGGGTCGGCCACGCCGACAAGCGCCAGATCGACCACATGGTGAAGATGCAGCTCCCGGGCGTGCAGATCGCCGGGCCCGACGCCGCCGACGCGCTGGCCATTGCGATCTGCCACGCGCATCACGTGGGGCCGCAGCAAGCAAGGATACGGGCATGATCGGGCGCATCGCGGGACGCATCGAGTACAAGGGCGAAGATCACGTGCTGATCGACGTGCGCGGCGTGGGCTACGTGGTCTATTGCTCCGACCGGGTGCTCGCCGGCCTGTCCGGCCCCGGTGAGGCGGCGGCGCTTTATACCGACCTCATGGTGCGCGAGGATCTGCTGCAACTCTACGGCTTCCCGACGCTGGTCGAGAAAGAGTGGTTCCGGCTGCTGATGACGGTTCAGGGCGTCGGCGCCAAGGCGTCGCTGGCGATTCTCGGCACGCTCGGTCCCGACGGCGTCAGCCGCGCCATCGCGCTCGGCGACGGCACCGCGATCAAGGCCGCCAAGGGCATCGGCCCGAAGACCGCGCAGCGCGTGGTCAACGAGCTGAAGGACAAGGCGCCCATGGTCATGGCGATGGGCGCCGGCCCGACGGCCAGCCCCGGCGACGACGTGCTCGAGGACCCGTCTCCCGCACCCGCCGCCCCCCGTGCTCCCGCTCCGCGCCCTGCGCCCGCCGCGGCACCGGCCCAGTCCGAGGCGCTCTCGGCGCTCTCCAATCTCGGCTACGCTCCGGGCGAGGCGGCAGGCGCGGTGGCGCAGGCGGCCGGCGATCTGCCCGAGGCCACGACCGCCGAGCTGATCCGCGCGGCGCTGAAACTGCTGGCGCCGAAGGGCTGAGGCGGTAAGGAATGGATATGACCGATCCGGATCCCACCCTGCGCCCCGAGCCCATGCCCGAGGATCGCGACCGCGCCTTGCGGCCGCAGATGCTCGGGGATTTCGTCGGGCAGGCCGAGGCGCGCGCCAACCTGAGGGTCTTCATCCAGTCCGCCCGTCAGCGCAGTGAGGCGATGGACCACACGCTGTTCCACGGCCCTCCCGGCCTCGGCAAGACCACGCTGGCGCAGATCATGGCGCGCGAGCTGGGGGTGAACTTCCGCATGACCTCCGGCCCGGTGCTGGCGAAGGCCGGCGATCTCGCGGCGATCCTGACGAATCTTGAGCGCAACGATGTGCTCTTCATCGACGAGATCCACCGCCTGAACGCCGCGGTGGAAGAGGTGCTCTACCCGGCGATGGAGGATTACGAACTCGACCTTGTGATCGGTGAGGGCCCGGCGGCACGCACCGTGCGCATCGAGCTGCAGCCCTTCACGCTGGTCGGTGCCACGACCCGGCTCGGCCTGCTGACCACGCCGCTGCGGGATCGTTTCGGCATTCCGACGCGGCTGCAGTTCTACACCGTCGAGGAGCTCAACAGCATCGTCACCCGCAACGCCGAGAAGCTCGGCGTTCGGGCCGAACCCGATGGCGCGCGCGAGATCGCCCGACGCGCCCGCGGCACGCCGCGCATCGCCGGGCGGCTGCTGCGCAGGGTGGTGGATTTCGCGGTGGTCGAGGGCAATGGCGTGGTGACGCGCGAACTGGCCGATGGCGCGCTCACCCGGCTGGGGGTTGACGGGCTCGGGCTCGATGGCGCCGACCGACGCTATCTCGGCCTCATCGCCGAGCATTACGGCGGCGGCCCGGTGGGCATCGAGACCATCGCCGCGGCGCTGTCGGAAAGCCGCGACGCCATCGAGGAAGTGATCGAGCCCTACCTGCTGCAACAGGGGCTGATCCAGCGTACCCCGCGCGGCCGGATGCTGGCGCAGCGCGCCTGGACCCATCTCGGCCTCGCAGCGCCGCAGCCCCCGGGACAGTCGAGCCTTTTCGACTGACCGCAGGCCCCGCGCGCGCCGCCTCAGAGCACCGCCACGAGCACGAGGATCGAGAGCGCGAGGAAGCCGATCCCTGCCAGTTCCCTGCGGGTCACGCGTTCGTGGAAGAACAGCACCGAGGCCAGCAGCGAGAAGATCAGCTCGACCTGCCCCAGCGCTTGCACGTAGGCGGCGGTCTGCAGCGTGAAGGCGGTAAACCATGACAGGCTGCCGGCCATCGAGGTGAGTCCGAGCCAGAGCGCCACCTTGCGGGCCTGCCAGACGGCGGTGATCTGTCCGGGCTCGAAGCGCTTCAGCCAGATCGCCATGGCCAGGCATTGCGACAGCACCACGCAACTCAGCGTGACCGAGGCGCGCAGGATCGGATCGTCGACACTGATCTCGAGCGAGGCCGCGCGGTAGCCGACGGCGGAGAAGGCGAAGAAGAACCCCGAGGCGAGCCCTAGCGCCACCGCCCGGTTGGCGATCCGGCGCAGGAACGAGCCGTCGACATCGGGCGTGTCGGAGAGCAGCAGCACCCCCACGAGCCCGATCAGGATGGCGCCCCAGCCGGCGGGGGAGATCGCCTCGCCCAGCAGCACGAAGCCGACGATGGCGGTCTGGATGACCTCGGTCTTCTTGAAGGTGATGCCCACGGCGAAATTGCGCTGCCGGAACAGCGCCACGACGCAGATCGTGGCGAGGATCTGCCCCAGCGCTCCGATCCAGGCGTAGAGCCAGAAGGCAAGGGTGAGGCGCGGCCAGCCCTGTCCGGTGGCGTAGAGATAGGCGGCGGTGAAGAGCAGCGCCGCGGGCAGCGCGTAGGCGAAGCGCGCGAAGGTGCTGCCGGTTGAACTCAGCGCACCCATGCTCAGCACCTTGTGCAGCATGAAGCGCAAGGTCTGGAAGAAGGCGGCAGAGAGCGTGACGGCGATCCAGAGGTCCATGCGCGCAGCTTTGACGGGCAAAGCCCGGAAAGGCCAGCGGGATCGAAGGATTATATGTCTGCAAACGGCTTCAAGCCCGTTCCCGGGGCATTTGCGCCGCCTCGGACCGTCTCGCCCGTGCCACGGCGCCACGGCGCAGGACGGGGGCCAGCCCCCTCTTGGCCTGCGGCCAATTCACCCCCCGAGGTATTTGCCGAACCAGAGAAGGGCAGGGCGCGGCGCTGGCGGCCTGGTTATTCCGCCGGGGCGGGGGCGAGGGAGGCGAAGACCGTCTCATGGCCCGGCTCGGGGTGGCGCGGGATCATCAGCGCAAGGCTGAGCGAGATCAGCGCCATGCCGGCGGCGAGGCCGAAGACGGCGCCGGGCGAGACCAGCCAGAGATAGCCCAGCAGGAAGGGCAGGACCACGGCGGCGATGTGGTTGATGGTGAAGGCCACGGCGGCGGTGGGGGCGATGTCACCCGGGTCGGCGATCTTCTGGAAATAGGTCTTTAGCGCCAGCGCGAGGCCGAAGAAGATATGGTCTATGACGTAGAGGATCGAGGCCAAGAGCACGCCCCAGCCGAACCAGTAGAGCCCGCCATAGGCGAGGAAGACCAGGGTCAGGCCGACATACTCGAAGATCAGCACCCGGCGCTCGCCGAAGTGCTGCACCGCCTTGCCGAGCAGCGGCGCGGCCACGAGGTTGACCATCAGGTTGATCAGGTAGAGCCCGGTGACCTCGTGCACCGCAAAGCCGAAGCGCTCGACCATCATGAAGCCGGCGAAGACCACGAAGATCTGCCGCCGCGCGCCGGACATGAACTGCAGCGCGTAGTAGAGCCAGTAGCGCCGGCGCAGAATGAAGCGCTTGCGTTGGGGGTTCGGGCTTTCGAACTGCGGGAAGGCGAAGGCACAATAGGCCACGATCACCAGCGTCAGCCCGCCCGAGGCCATATAGACGCTGTTGTAGGACAGGCCGAGCGCCTCCCAGGTCATCACGATGACCACGTAGGCCACGAAGGTGGCGCCGCTGGCCGCCGCAAGCAGCCAGCCCAGCATCTGCGGCGCCCGGTCCTTTGGCAGCCACTGCAGTTGCAGGCTCTGGTTCACCGTCTCGTAATAGTGGAAGCCGATCGAACTCAGCATGGTGATGATCAGGATGCCGCCCATAGAGGGGAACCACGCTGTGGCGGCGGTGGCGGCCCCCAGAAGCGTGAGGGCCGAGAGCGCGAGCACCTGCTCGCGCATCACCAGCAGCACGAGGATCACCCCGATGGCGAGAAAGCCGGGGATCTCGCGCACCGTGTGCAGCCAGCCGATGTCGGAGCCGTCGAACTCTGCCGCGTCGATGACGAAGTTGTTGAGCAGCGCCGACCACGTGGCAAAGCTCAGCGGCATGGCGATGGCCATCAGGAAGAGAAGCGTCACGGGCCGCCGCCAGACCGGCAGGGCGCCCGCCGCGGCAAGGGGCACGATACGGGGCATGGCACAGGCTTAGGCGCTTTGTGTGGTCTTGGCGAGACGTGTCGTTGCGCGCCAGCGCACATTGGCCGGTGCGGCCGGCATCGTGCATGCGCGCTCATGACCTGAATCAAGGACAACATATTCGCATGCGGGCATGAGTTTCCGCCAAGCGAAAGGGAGGACGCTGTCATGGACCTGGTCTCGCTGGTCGACCGTCTGGGCGAAAGCCCCACAGCGGCGCTGTTCGGGCTGATCACAGGCGTGGTGTTCGGCATCGCGGCGCAGCGCTCGCGCTTCTGCCTGCGCGCGGCGGTGGTCGAGTTCGCGCGCGGCGAGATGAAGGACAAGGTGGCGGTCTGGCTGCTGACCTTCTCGACGGCGCTGGTCTGGGTGCAGGGGGCGCAGCTGCTGGGGGTGTTCGATGCCTCGAACGCGCGCATGATGGCTGTGCCCGGAAGCTGGTCCGGCGCGATCATCGGCGGGCTGATGTTCGGTGCCGGCATGGTGCTGGCCAATGGCTGCTCCGGGCGGCTCTTGGTGATGGCGGCGACGGGCAACCTGCGCTCGGTGATCTCGGGGCTGATCTTCGCGGTTGTGGCGCAGATGAGCCTTGGCGGGCTGCTGGCGCCGTGGCGCGACCGTATCGCGGCGCTCTGGGTGACCTCCGGCGGGCGCAACATGGATCTGCTGGCGGCGGCGCACTTGCCGCGCGAGGCCGGGCTGGTGATCGGGCTCGCCATCGCGGTGCTGGCGCTCGAGCTGTCGCGGCGCAACCGCATCGGGGCGCGGCGGCTGGTCTTTGCCTCGGGTGTCGGCTTTGCCGTGGCTTTGGGTTGGGTGCTGACCTACGCGCTCTCCAACGTGGCCTTCGACCCGGTGCAGGTCGAGAGCGCCACCTTCACCGGGCCATCGGCGCACACGTTGATGTTTTTCCTCGACCGCAACGCGGTGCTGGAGTTCGACATCGGGCTGGTGCCGGGGGTGTTCCTCGGTGCCTTCCTCGCCGCGGCCTGGAGCCGCGAGCTGAAGGTTCAGGGATTCGACGGGCCGACACCGCTGCGCAACGCCATGTTCGGGGCGGCGCTGATGGGGTTCGGCGGCATGTTGGCCGGGGGCTGTGCCATCGGTGCCGGCGTCACCGGCGGGTCGATCTTCGTGGGCACCGCTTGGCTGGCGCTGTTTTGCATGTGGATCGGCGGCATGACCACCGATCTGCTGATGGGCGGCCGGCGCAGCTGCGCGCCGGCCTGATGGCTCAGGAGCGCAGCCGCCAGCCGGTGCGGAAAATCCACCAGATCACCCCGAGGCAGAGCAGGGTGAAGCCCGCGATGGCCAGAAGGCTCAGCCCCACCGGCACGTCGGCGATGCCGAAGAAGGCCCAGCGGAAGCCCGAGATCAGGTATACCACTGGATTGAACAGCGCCACCGTTTGCCACGCCGAGGGCAGCATCGAGATCGAGTAGAACGAGCCGCCAAGGAAGACCAGAGGCGTCACCACCAGCAGCGGCACCAGCTGCAGCTGCTCGAAATTGCCTGCCCAGAGCCCGAGGATGAAGCCCAAGAGCGCGAAGCTCAGACAGGTGAGCAGCAGGAAGGCCACCATCGCCAGCGGGTGCAGGATCTGGATCTCGACGAAGAACGAGGCGGTCAGAAGGATCACGGTGCCGATGAACAGCGCCTTGGTGGCCGCCGCGCCGACATAGCCGATGACGATCTCGAGGAAGTTCAGCGGCGCTGAGAGCAGCTCGTAGATCGTGCCGATGAACTTGGGGAAATAGATCCCGAAGGAGGCGTTGGAGATCGCCTGCGTGATCACCGACAGCATGATCAGGCCGGGCACGATGAAGGCGCCATAGCTCACCCCCTCGACCTGGTCGATGCGGCCGCCGATGGCGGTGCCGAAAACGACGAAATAGAGCGAGGTCGAGATCACCGGAGAGACGAAGCTCTGCAGCAGGGTGCGGAAAAACCGCATCATCTCGAACTTGTAGATCGCCCAGATGCCGCGCCAGTTCATGCCGCTCATGCCGCGCCCTCCTGTTGCTTGACGAGATCGACGAAGATGTCCTCAAGCGTGCTCTTTCGGGTGTCGACATCGCGCACGCTGAGGCCCGCGGCGCTGAGCTCGGCCATCAGCTTCGCCAGTCCGGTGCGCTCGGCCGAGGTGTCGTAATCATAGACCAGCACGCGGCCCTCCTCCTCGAGACGCAGGCTGCGGTCCGAGAGCGTCTCGGGCAGCGCCGTGACCGGCTCCGCCAGCTCGATGCGCAGCTCCTTGCGGCCCAGCCGCTTCATCAGGCTGGCCTTCTCCTCGACCAGCAGGATCTCGCCCTGGTTGATGACGCCGATGCGGTCGGCGATGGCCTCGGCCTCTTCGATGTAATGGGTGGTCAGGATGATGGTGACGCCGCGCGCCTTGAGATCGGCGACGATCTCCCACATGTCGCGGCGCAGCTCCACGTCGACGCCCGCCGTTGGCTCGTCGAGAAACAGCACCTCGGGCTCGTGACTCAGAGCCTTGGCGATCAGCACCCGGCGCTTCATGCCGCCCGAGAGCGCCCGGATCGGCGTGTCGCGCTTGTCCCAGAGCGACAGGCGGCGGAGGATCTCCTCGATCAGCGCGTCGTTGCGGGGCTTGCCGAACAGCCCACGCGACAGGCGCACCGCGTTGCCGACCTTTTCGAAGGGCTCGAGGCTGATTTCCTGCGGCACCAGCCCGATCAGCGAGCGCGCCGCGCGATACTCGCCCACCACGTCGTGCCCGCCCACCATGAGGCTGCCCGAGCTTGGCATCACCAGCCCGCAGACGATGGAGATCAGCGTTGTCTTGCCGGCGCCGTTGGGGCCGAGCAATGCGAGGATCTCGCCCTTCTCGATCTCGAGGTCGACGCCCTTCAAAGCCTCGAACCCGCTGTCATAGACCTTGCGGACCTGCCGCAGTTCGACCATCGCCATCGCGGTCCCTTCCGTCCTGTCGTCTTGGTGCCGGAACCTAGCCTGTTAGCGTCGAAACGCAACGTGCGCGCGCGCAGGGCCCCTTGTGCGCTACACGAGCGCTACCCCTTGCGCGGTGCAGGCGCAGACCCCCCGCGGGATGAGTTGCGCTTTGCGCTGGTGCCGCCAGCCACGCGGGACTAGCAAGATGGTCATGAACACGCTTTCCGACCGCCCCGGGCTGGGCATCCTCTTCATCTGTCTCGGCGTGGCCGCGATCTCGGTCAACGACATGCTGATCAAGCTGCTCTCGGGCGGCTACCCGCTGCACGAGATCGTCGCCGCGCGCGCCTGCATGGGGCTGGTGATCACGCTGGCGCTGGTGAAGGTCGAGGGTGGCTGGCACCTGCTGCGCACCGAGACGCCGGTGCTGCACATGCTGCGCGGCCTGCTCGTGGTGCTCGCGAACATGACCTTCTACGCCGCCTTCGCGGTGCTGTCGCTGGCGCAGGTTACGGCGCTGTTCTTCGTGGCCCCGCTGTTCATCACGTTGCTTTCGATCCCCTTCCTCGGCGAAAAGGTCGGTCCGATGCGGCTGGGCGCCGTGGTGGTGGGCTTTCTCGGTGCGCTGGTGATGCAGCAGCCGTGGAAGGATGATCTCGAGGTCTCGCGCGTGGTGCTTCTGCTGCCAGTGATCGCGGCATTCTTCTACGCCATGTTGCAGGTGCTGACGCGGCGGCTGGGGCTGACCACGCGGGCCTCAGCACTGGCCGTCTACCTGCAGGCGACCTTCCTCGTGGTCGCGTTCGGCTTCTGGCTGGTGGCGGGCGACGGGCGCTATGCCGACAGCGTCGAGAGTGAGGCGTTGCGCTTCCTGCTGCGCCCCTGGGTGATGCCGAGCGGGCGCGATGCGCTAGTGCTGCTGGCGCTCGGCACGCTCTCGGGCTTCGTGGGTTACGCGCTGAGCGCCGCCTACCGGCTGGCGGCGGCGGCGACCATCGCGCCGTTCGAATATGTTGGCCTGCCGCTGGCGATTCTCTGGGGCTGGCTGATCTTCGGGGAATGGCCGGGGGCGAATGTCTGGGTCGGCTGTGCGCTGATCGTGGGGGCCGGGCTCTTTGTTTTCCTGCGAGAGCGCAAGAAGGACAGCCCGGCGCCCGGACGGCGCAGGCTCTGGGGCCGGCGCTGAGCCGGCTTCAACCGCCGTCCCGCTTGCCCTATAAGCGCGGCGCCCAGTGCCATCGCCAACGCCATCCAAGGAGACCCCATGCAGCCGCAGGAGATCGAACCACTCTTCACCCGCAATGACGGCAGCTACCTCTGCGCCCGCTGGGGGCGGCCGCTGGTGCCGATCGTCTTCGGGGTCGAGGACGAGACGCTTTCGGTGATCAAGGGTGCGTTCGAGGCGGTCTGTTCGCTTGCCGGCGCCAAGATGGCCGAGACCGATCCCGAGCTCGGCGCCAATGTCATGGTGTTCTTCTTCCGTGACTGGGCCGAGCTGCTCGAGGTGCCCGACCTCGGGCGGCTGATCGAGGATCTCGAGCCGCTGGTGGCGAAGCTGCAGGCAGCGGATGCCAACCAGTACCGCGCCTTCCGCTTCGACCAGCAGGGCGCGATCAGGGCGGTTTTCGTGTTCCTGCGGGTCGACGAGGCGCTGGCCGCGCAGCCCGCCGAGGAGCTGGCGCTGGCGCAGGTGGTTCAGGTTATGCTGCTCTGGTCGGAGCGTGCCTTTGCCGAGCGCTCGGCGCTGGGCGTGCTCGAGGATGGCCGCGTGGTGTTGCGCCCCGAGATCGGGGCGCTCCTGCGCGCGGCCTATGATCCGGTGATGCCGGCGCAGGCGAGCGATGCCAGCCACGCGCTGCGGCTCTCTGCCCGGATCGGGGTTCAGGGCTGAGGGCGGGGCACGAAGAGTTTTCGTCCGAAAACTCTTCGCATCCCGCCGAGGGCAAGATTTTTCGGACGAAAAATCTTCGGGCGCACCAGCAACGTCCGGCGCCCCTCCGCGTGGTCAGGTGGGCTCAGGCGCCCACCATACCGACGATCTCATAGGTCTTCTTCAGGATCGGCGAGGCGATCTTGCGCGCCCGGCCGGCACCATCGGCGAGGATGCGGTCAATCTCGGCCGGATCCTCCATGTAGCGCGCCATCTCGGTCGAGATCGGCGCCAGCTTGGCCACGGCAAGATCCGCCAGCATCGGCTTGAACTCCGAGAACGGCTTGCCGCCCACATCCGCCATCACCGCATCGACGGACTGCTCGGAGAGGGCCGCGTAGATGTTGACGAGGTTGCGCGCCTCGGGGCGTTCGGCGAGGCCCGCGGTCTCAGAGGGCAGCGGCTCTGGGTCGGTCTTGGCCTTGCGGATCTTCTTGGCGATGGCGTCGGCATCGTCGGTCATGTTGATCCGGCTGGCATCCGAAGGGTCGGATTTCGACATCTTCTTCGAGCCGTCGCGCAGGCTCATCACCCGCGTCGCCGCCCCTTCGATCACCGGGTCGGTCATCGGAAAGAACTCGGTGCCGTAGTCATGGTTGAACTTCGCCGCGATGTCGCGGGTCAGCTCCACGTGCTGTTTTTGGTCTTCGCCCACCGGCACCTGCGTGGCGTGGTAGACCAGGATATCGGCGGCCATCAGGGCGGGATAGGCGTAAAGCCCCAGCGAGGCCTTCTCGGCATTCTTGCCGGCCTTGTCCTTGAACTGGGTCATCCGGTTCATCCAGCCCAGACGCGCGACGCAGTTGAAGATCCAGGCCAGCTGCGCGTGCTCGGGCACCTGGCTCTGGTTGAACAGGATCGATTTCGTCGGGTCGAGCCCGGCGGCGAGATAGCCTGCGGTCAGTTCGCGGGTCTGTTTCTGCAGCGCCTGCGGATCCTGCCAGACGGTGATCGCGTGCATGTCGACGACGCAGTAGATCGTCTCGATGCCGCTTCCCTGCATGTCCACGAAGCGCTTCATCGCGCCGAGATAATTGCCGAGCGTCAGGCCTCCGGAAGGCTGGATTCCGGAAAACACGCGCGGGGTGAAGGCGGGATTGTTCTGGGCCGCCTCGGACATGGGCTCAACTCCGTCTGGAAATTCGGGTGGGGCTGGCTTACCCATGCCCCGACATGCCGTCAAGAAAGAGCCCTGCCAATGGTGCATCCGCATAACGAACCGCCCCTGAATCCGATGCCGCCGGTGGTCATGGCCCTGTTCATCGTCATCGTGGGCGTCGAGGCCGCCTTCTCGCTTGGGGGCTACGGGCTGATCGGCGGGCCCTCGGCGCTGGGTTGGCGGCTCGAGGCGATGGAGCGCTTTGCGTTCTTCGGGCAGGTGCTGCGCTGGATGCTGGCGACGGGGCAGTTCCCCGCCGAGCATCTGGTGCGCTTCTTCAGCTATCCCTTCGTGCATGCGAGCTTCACCCACGCGCTCTTTGCCGGGGTCATGCTGCTGGCGATGGGCAAGATGGTGGCCGAGGCGCTGGGCTCGGTGCGCACCGTGGTGATCTTCTTCGCGTCGACCTTTGCCGGCGCGCTGGCCTACGGGCTGATCGTCGAAACACAGGTGCCGCTGATCGGTGCTTTCCCAGCGGTCTACGGCCTGATCGGCGGCTTTACCTATCTGCTCTGGCTGCGACTGGGGCAGTTGGGGGCGCAACAGGTGCGGGCGTTCTCGCTGATCGGGATGCTTCTGGCGATCCAGCTGGTGTTCGGGCTGATCTTCGGCGGCAGCAAGGACTGGGTGGCTGATCTCGCGGGCTTCGCCACCGGCTTCACGCTGACGCTGCTGCTGGTGCCCGGCGGCTGGGCGCGACTGATCGACAAGCTGCGCCGGGATTGAGCGGTTCAGAACATGTCGTCGGGCAGCACCGGCACGCGGCGCGAGAAATCCTTGCCGCTGGCCGAAGGGTAGGGCAGGACGAACCCCTCGCGTTCGCTGGGCTCCAGAGCCGCATTGGCCAGCGCCGCCTGCCGCCAGGTGCGGGCCGATGTGGTGCTCTGCGCCCCGAGCCGGGGCCCGAGCCAGATCTTCGCCAGCCGTTCGCGCAGCGCCTTCACGTCCTCCGGGCGGCGGAACATCACCGAGGCCTCGGTGTCCCAGCGCAGCGAGCGTCCGTTGAGGTTGGCCGATCCCACCAGCCCCACACGATCATCGACCAGCGTCACCTTGGAATGCACGTAGATCGGCCCGGCCTCAAGCACGTCGGCCTCGCCGTCCTTGGCAGGCTTCGACTGGCCGGGCGAGATCATCGCGAGGTTCTCGGAATAGGCCTTGGTCAGCCGGTGCGCGGCTTCGGTCTGCAGCCCGTGGCCGTGGCGCGCGTCCCAGCCCATGTCGCTGCTGAACAGCACCCGCTCGGCGGCGGGCGGCAGGATGATCACCAGCTGCAGCTCGGGTGCGCGCTCGGCCGCCTTGACCAGCGCATCGACGATGGGCCGGTGGCGCAGGAACTGGGTCTCGATGTAGATGTGGTGTTGCGCCTCGCCGATCATCGCGATCAGCGCCTTCTCGTGATCCTGCACCTTGGCGCGCGGCGCCAGCCGGGCGGGGCCGGGGCAGGGGGCCGAGATGGTGCGGATCAGCCTCAGGTCGGCGGGCGGCTGCGGGCGGGTCTTGGCCGGCATTTCCTCGGCACCGTCACCGATGCAGGACACGCCGCAGGCCAGCGCATCGTTCCAGGTGTCCGAGAAATGCACCCGCAGCGCGGCGGAGAAATCCGGGTCGTCGACCTGCATCGAGACATCGTGCCAGGTCTCTTCCGGCGGGCGGTCGTGCTCGTGGGTGTCGTAGCGACGCTCGTTGATGTCGAGCCCGCCGATGATGCAGCGGGCATTGTCGGCGACGGCGAATTTCTGGTGGATCGTCACCGGGCGCAGACGTGCCGGGCCCTTGAGAAGAGCGCGCTGCACCGGCGTGAGCTTGCCGCTCTCTTCCGAGCGCAGCTTGTTCATCATCCGGGCGATGCGTCCACGCATGAACAACCGCCAAAGCGGGCCGGCCATCTGTCCGTGCGGGGCGCAGACGATCTGCACGTCGCCCTTCATGGCAGAGGCGAAGCCACTGGCCGAACGCCAGGCCAGACGGTGCAGATCGGAGGCGAAGATCGGGTCGAAATCCGACAGCACCATACGGATCTTCACGCCCCTCTGAGACAGCATGGCCAGCAGGTCTGCCCATGTCTCGAGGCCACGCTCCTTCAGTTCGGGCGTGCGCAGCCGGGTCTGTGGATCGAGGATACGGAACGACATGACCAACTCCTCCTGCGCCGAGGCCGCGAGCCTCTCCAGTGCGGGGAAGCCTTCGGCGGCGGTGATCAGCGAGGTCAGTGTCATGGTCCGTCCGTGTCAGGTCCGTTTGCGTCTTAGGGCCGCCTTGAAGTCGGACAGCCGAAAGGCCCCCAGCGCCTGACCGGCCGCGCCGTAGGACACGAGTCCGACAGCAAGCAGCAGCACGAGCGCAGGGTAGCGCCAGTAGTCTCTGTTCAGCAACGGGCCGAGCAGCAGATAGGTTCCCCACAGAATCGCACCCATCACAAAAGAGGCGGCGAGGATGCCCCAGATGCGCCGGCGGAAGCGCTGGTCGAAGCGCGCCGTGTCGCCAATGCGGCGCCCGCCGATGCCCAGCATCAGCACCATGACCCAGCCCGCGACGGTGGTGGCGATGGCGGGGGCAATCCAGCCGATCAGCGGCGCGAGCCCCACCGCGATCACCGCGTTCACCACCATCGACCAGACCGCGTAGCGGAACGGCGTGCGGGTGTCCTCGCGGGCGAAGAACAGCGGCTGCAGCACCTTCTGCAGCACGAAGGCCGGCAGGCCGAGCCCGTAGATCGCCACCGCCAAAGCGATGGCGGCGCTGTCATCGGCCGAGGTCGCGCCTCGCTCGAACAGCACCGAGACCATTGGCAGCGGGATCACCATCAGGGCCACCGCTGCCGGGATCGTCAGCGCCAGTGCCATCTCTCCGGCGCGCGAAAAGGCGTGCCGTGCGCCACCGTCGTCCTCGGCCTTGAGCCGACGCGACAGGTCCGGCAGCAGCACGATGCCCACCGCGATCCCGACCACGCCCAGCGGCAGCTGATAGAGCCGATCGGCGGCGTAGAGCCAGCCCACCGCCTTGTCGAACTGCGAGGCCACCTGCTGACCGACGAGCAGGTTGATCTGCATGACCCCGCCAGCGAGCGCCGCCGGCACCGCCACGCGCACCAGCCGCTTCATGTCGGGGGTGAGCCGCGGCATGCCCGGGCGCACCTTCACCCCGGCGCGCTCGGCCGCGACCCAGACCAGCGCCAGCTGCGCCACGCCGGCAAACGGAATGGTCCAGACCAGCCACTGGATCACGTCGCCGCCAATCACCGCAGCCACGACCATGGCAATGATGACGAAGATATTCAGCAGCACCGGCGCGGCGGCGGCGGCGGCGAAATGCCCGGTGGCGTTCAGGGCGCCGGAAAACAGCGCCGCCAGCGAGATGAACAGGATGTAGGGAAAGATGATCCGGCCATAACCCACGGTCAGCTCGAAGCGCGCGTCGCCGGCAAAGCCTCCGGCGGTGGCCCAGACCAGCGCCGGCATGAAGATCAACGCCAGCGCGCTCAGGAGCAGCAGCACGAAGGCCAGCCCGTTCAGCGCGTCGCGGGCGAAGCGCAGTGGGTCTTCCTCGCCTTCGTATTTCTTCGAGAAGATCGGCACGAAGGCGGCATTGAAGGCGCCCTCGGCAAAGAACCGGCGGAACATGTTGGGCAGGCGGAAGGCCGCGACGAAGGCGTCCATCACCGGGCCGGGCCCGATATAGGCGAGGATCAGGATCTCGCGCGCGACGCCGAGCACGCGGCTGGCCAGCGTCCAGAAGCCGACGGTGAGGATGCCCGAGATCAGGCGAATGGGTTTCATGTCTGCTCGCGCCCTCGCATGGCCGCTCGTCCGCGTCGGCCTTTGCCAATGGGTAGCTGATCGGGGCAGGTGGAGGAAGGGGGGAGATCTCGGGTCGGCGCGAAACAGGGCAGGGGATGATAGCGCCACCGCGATGTGCGCATCGCCGCTTGACCAGCGCGACCATCGGCGGGCAGAACTCGGCGGGACGAGAGCGCCGCGCTGGCGCAGGCATCAGGACCGGAGGAGGGGCGGGGCGTCCGCGCGCAAGCGTCGGCCCGACGGAGACCGTCCGGCAGAAGGGAGAGTTCATGGCCTATCTTGGCATCGATCTGGGCACCTCGGGGCTGCGCGCCCTGCTGGTCAGCGACACTGGCACGCCTCTCGGTTCGACCGAGCGGCACTATGCGGCGGCGCATCCGCAATCGGGCTGGTCCGAGCAGGACCCCGCCGACTGGGTCGCGGCGCTCGAAGGCGCGGCGGAGGAGTTGCGCGCGGCGCATCCCGAGTTCGCCGGGCTCCGCGGCATCGGCATCTCCGGGCACATGCACGGGGCGACACTGCTCGATGCCTCCGGCGCGGTGATCCGGCCCTGCATCCTCTGGAACGACACCCGCAGCCATGCCGAAGCGGCACGGCTCGATGCCACCGAGGGCATCCGCGCGCTCTCGGGCAACATCGTGTTCCCGGGCTTCACCGCGCCCAAGCTCGACTGGGTGCGCACCCACGAGCCCGAGAATTTTGCGCGCATCGACAAGGTGTTGCTGCCGACCGCCTATCTCAACCACTACCTGACCGGCGAAACTTTCGCCGACATGTCCGACAGCGCTGGCACGTCGTGGCTCGACACCGGCGCGCGTGACTGGTCCGAGGTGCTGCTCGAGGCAGGGCACATGCGCCGCGACCAGATGCCGGCGCTCGTGGAGGGCTCCGAGGCCGGCGGCACGTTGCGCCCGGATCTTGCAGCGCGCTGGGGTGTGAATGCGTCGGTGGTGGTGGCCGGCGGGGCCGGCGACAACGCCGCCGCGGCCTGTGGCATCGGCACGATGAACGAGGGGCAGGGCTTTGTCTCGCTGGGCACCTCGGGGGTGCTGCTTGCGGCGCGTGACGGCTATCACCCGGCGCCCGAGACGGCGCTGCACACCTTCTGCCACGCGGTGCCGTCGCGCTGGTACCAGATGGGCGTGATGCTCTCGGCCACCGACAGCCTGAACTGGCTGGCGCGCATCACCGGCGCCAAACCGGCCGAGCTCACCGCGCCGCTGGGCGAGAGCCTGCAGGCGCCGGGGCGAGTGCGCTTCCTGCCCTATCTCTCGGGCGAGCGCACGCCGCATAACGATGCCGGGATTCGCGGCAGCTTCACCGGGCTCGGCGCCGACACCTCGCGCGACGACATGGCCCGCGCGGTGCTCGAGGGCGTGGCCTTCGGGCTGCGCGACAGCCAGCGCGCGCTGGGCGCCACCGGGCTGAGGCTCGAGCGTCTGATGGCGATCGGTGGCGGCGCGCGCTCGCGCTACTGGCTGAAGCTCATCGCCACGGCTCTCGACGTGACCCTCGAGCTGCCCGCGGGCGGCGAGTTCGGCGCGGCGCTGGGAGCTGCGCGGCTGGGCATGGTGGCGTCGGGCGACGCATCGGTCGGGGAGGTGATGACCGCCCCGGCGATCAGCGAGGAGATTGCGCCGGACACGGCCCTCACCCCGGCGTTCGACGATGCCTACACGCGCTTTCGTGCCGCCTATGGCCCGACGCGCGAGATCCAGTAGGAGGGGGTGCTCGGGCTGGCCTCCGGCGGCTAGGGGCCGGTGGGCGTCGACGCCGATGCCTGGCTGCGTCCTGCTGAATGACGTCGCTGCTTTTCTGGACGGCCGTCATGGTGGCCTCTATCGAGACATCGCAACCTTGGTTAAGGCCCCCGAATGACGATCATTTCCCTGACCTCGATTCCGCCGCGTTTTGGCGGGCTTGCTCCTGTACTGAAGAGCTTGCTCGATCAGACCGCGCGTATCGATGAGATCCGTGTCTACATTCCAAAGAGGTATCGCCGTTGTCCCACATGGTCGGGACAACGGCCCGATCTCCCGGACGGTGTCAGGCTTGTCGTCGTCGACGACGATCTGGGACCTGCATCCAAGCTCCTGCATGCCGCCCGAGATTTGTCTGGCAGCGGTGTTCCGATCCTGTTCTGCGATGATGACCGGATTTACCCGAGGACCTGGGCCAGCGGCCTTCTCGCCGCGCATGCAAGGAGAGGCGGTGAGTGCGTCGCGGCGATTGGTCGCCATCTGTCCGAAGTTGTCCCAAGCGCCGCCACCGCAAAAAGGCTCCCTCGAGCGGAGGTGGGCAAGCAGCGCTTCGACCCGTACTACCGCTTGCGACGTTTGCGTCAGCAATGGAGCGAACGGAGCTTTCGAACCGCGGGCGAGAAGCCGTCTCGACGCACCGTGCTGCGTGCGGGGTATGTCGATCTTCTGCAGGGCTACGCCGGGGCGGTCATGCTTCCGGACTTCGTGGATGAAGCCTTCTACGACATCCCGGACGACATCTGGATGGTTGATGACATCTGGCTCTCCGGCCACCTGGCGCGCCGCAACATCCCGATCTGGGTCCCGAGGCGGCAAGAAATCTGCCGGCGTGCCGCGAACGCTCCCATCGAGGCCTTGCTGACGAGCGTGTTCAACGACAGTGATCGGGATGGCTCCAATCGCAGAGCCGTCTCGTATTTTCAGGACACCTACGGGATGTGGCGTTAATCGATTTCGATCGGCCGGATGACATCCTGGAAATCCGTCGTCGCTCTCGCCATCCCGCGGGCCTGTGAGAGCGATGCGAAGCGGCGCTGTTGCGCAGATCAACAGGTGAGCGCAGGTCCACCGACGTGCCGCGAGGCGTTGTTGCACTAATTGGACACCAGGATGATCCGCCCCTTTCCCCGTAGGTTTCAGGCGATGGCTTTGATCTCGGCCCTTCCCAGGGCCGAGCAGCGGTTCATGATGGCGATGCGGATCTGGATTTCTGCGGTCTGACGGTCAGGGTCTCGTGACATGACCCGGTCTCCGAAAAGCTTGAGGCGGTTCATCTGTGCCTCGACGCGACTTCGGGCGTGATAACCGATAGTGCCCCACGGCATGGTGTAGGAGCGTCGACCTTCGGAGAGGTCCGGGCCTGATCAGGATGCCACTGCGGGCAGCCTGACGGTTGGATTGTCGGTGACGCGGGCCAAGGTTTCAA